>CAINFN010000032.1 GCA_903848125.1 uncultured Bacteroidota bacterium | reverse complement strand
AATAAAAAATTATAAAATATTGATTTTCAATAGCTTGTAAATCAATAAAATTAATCTTCTTTCAATTTGATTTTAGTAAATATTTGTAGATGCGGGAGCGCTAACACAGATAAGCTAATAAATAGCAATGTAAAAATACCAGAAGCATCCTTGCTATTGAGTGTTAGAAAAGTAATGTAAATGAAACCAAACCAGGCCATGATGGAAAAGGGGGCTGCTTTAATTAGTAGGTTCTTCCAACCATTAAAATCATTGGGCATACTAAAAGTGATTCTGATTTTATCAAATGACAATAAAGAGTGCCAGAAGCCAAAATAAAAGGCAAAACAAAGCCATAGAGGCATATAAAAGGCAAAACTGATTAGAATGCCTTGTTGTATAAGTGAATAGAAATAATATTTGTTTTTTGAAAAGAAATAGGACTTAAAAAAGAATAAAATAAAATAAATAAGTGCTAGTCCAATAAGGGTTAGTGGATAAATTTTATGTGCTAGATTAACCCATTGATTTTCATTAAAGGCGGAGCGCTCCATTCTAATAAAAATTTGCAAGGCAAAATGAATATTCTTAGAAAGAAGAAATAAAATCCATAATACCCCTATCGCAGAATAGGCCATTTTATGAATCACTAATTCGGTTTTACCCAGCCAGTCAATTTCTCCAAAATGATATGCTGTAATAAGTATAAATATGATTAAAGCTGCGATGGGGAAATAATACCAAACCAAGGCATAGCCAATAATGTTAGCGATGTACTTTAAAAGAAATATTTTTTGATTGCTTGTAGATTTATTCAAGTGTTGATCGATGTATAAATCAAGGGCTCCATGGGGCACTCCAAAAAGAATAAGTACAATAATTAAAAAAGAAATTTGAGTGCTGTTATTTAACACGAAAACGTAGTCAATGAGAAATAAAAGAAATGCAAATAATATTAGATAAAGGCGAAGTTTAATTTGCATGATCTAAATTAAATAAAAAAAGGGGCAAGTAACCAACTTGCCCCTTAAAATTTATATTAATAAATTAAGCAGCTTTTCTACTTAAGCTATAAATAACCAAACCAAAACCAATTTTATTAACAGCGTCTCCAATATTGTAAATAACATTCATGTCAATTCCAATATTTTTGAAACTTGCATACCATTGTCCATCAGCTGTTCCGATTAAATATCCTAAAGGATAGATAGCCCAACCAACTAAAACGAACCAACCTAATGCTGCGTTAGCAGATGCTACAGCAGAACCAGCGCTTGTTGCTAATTTTTTAACATCTCCTAACCATACTTCATATACGATGTAGAAGTAAGCGATAGCACTTAAAGTTCCCCATAATGTAGCTTGAGCTGGGGCAACAGCCTCTCCCCAATAACCTGTAACTAACATTACAACAGAAGCTAAAATCATTTTCCATAATAAACTTGATGTACCACCTGCTTTTTTTGTGATTAAATAAAATTCAACACACATTAAAGGCACAGTCAATAACCAGTCTACATAACGGAAAAAGGTTGGACTTTCATGCGTCTCTAAAAAATAACCACGCATGTAATAATAGTGAACAGCAGCAATAAAAGTGATTAACCCAGATACCAATACCGAGGTTCTCCATTCTTTACTAGTGTTGTTCAGTTCTAAGAAGAAAAATACCGCCGCGGCCATCATGGCCATTGTGCCAATGAAGAAAGTAAAAGACACATAGTCGGTCTTTGCAATCGCCATTGAGGCATCAAGAAGAAATAAATGATCCATATTTGTTGAGTTTTGGTGAACATATTAATTCACAACACTCCACGTTTCGTTCCGGTTGTCATTATGCATTTTTTAAATACATAATGCAAAGCAATAGCTAAGCAATCGTTGTTGTTAAAACCTCACAAAAGTTATAAATTAAAATTTAGAAAACTTGTTAAAAAATTTAAAAATGTTAAAAATATTTCGATTTGTTTAATATTTTGTATAATATTTTAAACAAAATTAGGGTTGCAAACTGCATCCCATAATAATGAGCGAATTTTTAATGAATCCACAGCTGCCTTCGTAGCCTCTTCCCATTTAGTTTTATTATCTCCACAGAGTTCTGATACCATTTGAATAGCCAATTCGCAATGATGACCCCCATCCACCTCAATATGTCTTTCTAAATAGTACTTGAAAATAAATGCCTTCAAAGTCTTTTATTTGACTGTACACTTTATGAGCTAATAATGCTTCTCTTGTAGGTTGAATACTTAATTTTAAATGCTCGATAGCTGTTTGCATCATGAGAAATTTTAATAAAACAATTTGATATAAATTTGTTTCGAAGCACAAAGGAAAATATAATTAGGAATACAATCAAATGATACAATAGAATGACAATAAATATTCCAAATATCATAAACCAAGATGGACAAGCACATTATTTTGGAGTTGTATTAAATGATGAACAAAAAAGAAAATATTATATTGATCTCTTCAACAATATTGAATGGATGAATGAAAATTTAATCATGTTTGGTAAAGAAATAACAACCAAGCGAAAAGTAGCCTTTTATGCAGACAGTATTATACAATATACCTATTCCAATAAAACAAAAAAGGGATTGACATGGACACCGTTATTAATGGAGATAAAGCAACTTGTTAGTGCTAACACAGGATGTGATTACAATGCTTGTTTATTGAATTTGTATCATGATGGAAATGAAGCCATGGGATGGCATAGTGATGATGAAAAAGAAATTATTCCTAATAGTTCAATTGCATCATTAAGTTTAGGAGCTGATAGAAAATTCGCTTTAAAACATAAACTAAGCAAGGAAACACATTCAATTATGCTAGAGCATGGTTCCTTATTTGAAATGTCAGGTAGCCTTCAACAAAATTGGCTACACTCCTTACCCAAATCAAAAAAAATTACTGAGCCTAGAATTAATTTAACTTTCAGACAAATGATTTCATGAAAAATAGTCGACAACAAACTATAAAAAAAGAAAATCTTCCTTCCAAAATTTGCATTCACTGCAATAGGCCTTTCAGTTGGAGAAAAAAATGGGAAAAGACATGGGAGGAAGTGAAGTATTGTAGCGATGCATGCAAAAAGAAAAAAACTAATAAAAAGGAATAAGTATCACTTTGGTTTGAGAAGTATGGGCCGAGAATAAACCTAGCGCTCCACCACTAATATTATTAGGCGGATTAGTAGGCGCCGTTCCTCCGCCAGGCCCTGCTCCACTTTGTTGACTCAGCGAATAATAATACAAATTGGCCGATGCACTAATACATTGCATCTCTACCGAAACAAAATCTAAAACTTTAATTGTCAAATCTTTATTGCCATTATTTAATGGACGTTGATTTACTTTCCCATTATTTAAATTGTCATTAAATATATTGTAGTTTTTATCTAAGGTGTCATTGATTTTTTGAATAAAACGATAACAATTACCAAGTTCTAAAGGGTCGGTAAAGCCTGGAATAATGCTGTATTGATTTTTACCATTAATAGGAAAAACATTTACTCTCAGACTATCTAAATTTACTTTATAGGGCATTGTACTTTGTGCTGTATACTTTTTTCCATCTACCGTCACTTCTAAAAAATAGGTTCTCCCATATACCCCCTTAATTAATTTAGTATTGTAGACGCCTCCCTTTGAATAGGTAAGCGTATCCTTGATGCCCGTATTGTCAGTAATAACAACCGTCCCATTTTCAATAGCAGGGTAAATATTGGCTTCGTTAAGATCAATTGACCTAGAAAGCTTTACCGAATAAGGACCCAGTTTATCTGTTATATTGGCTTCTATCACAACAGTTGATTGATTATCTTCTATTGGAAGTGTAATGACTTTGTCACAACTTGAAAATAAAAGGACTGATAAGAATAAGTATAAAATTATTTTAGATTGCATCTTTGTTAAAATTTAAAATTATAAGTGATGCTTGGAACCCATCTAAATAGAGCAGTTTGAATAATTTGAGTTTTTGAACTATCTAAAGGATCATCCTGGAAGGAGATTCTATAAGCGTTCTCTCTGCCGTAAACATTATACAAGCTAAAGTTCCATGAACTTTCATGTTTTTTTCTATTCAAATTTTCATAGGTCACACTAAAATCAAGTCTATGATAGGTAGGCATCCGATTCGCATTTCGGTTAGCATATTGGTATATGGTTTGTCCTCCCAACGAATATTTACCAGTAGGAAAAGTAACCGCATTGCCTGTATTGTAGACAAACACGCCAGAAACAGACCATTTTGAATTGAGTTCTACTATTGTTACAATTGAAATATCATGCGTTCTATCTTGCTTTGCATTGTACCAATTACCTCCATTAATTCCTTCAATTTTTCTTTCTGTTTTTGATAATGTATAACTTATCCAGCCCGAAAGTTTTCCAATTTTCTTTTTGGCAAGTAATTCAAAACCATAGGCACGGCCTATGCCATATAAGAGGGCACTTTCTACATCTGCAATGGTATTGATATTGGTTCCATCTTTGTAATCTAATTGGTTTTGCATCCCCTTATAGTACAGCTCTGTACCTAGTTCATAAGTGTTGTTTTTAAAATTCCTACTATACCCTACACTTACTTGATCCGCTAGTTCAGGTTTGATATTATAGGAATCCCCAATCCATTGATCAGAAGGGCTGGAAGCTGTTGCGTTGCTTAGCAAATGTAAATGCTGGACATTACGAGCATAGGCTAATTTGAAGCTGCTAAAATCATTAATTCTGTAATTACCTGTGATTCTTGGCTCTAGATTAAGATATGTTTTACCGAAAGCGTTTTTTTGTAATAATATAGAAGATGTTTTTTCATTACCACTATATAAATTATATACATCACCCCCCATAATAGTATAGGCAGACACCCTAAAACCATAATCTAATGTCAGTTGTTGGTTGGCTTTAAAATTATTATTAACATAGATGGCATTTTCTAATCCATTGCGCCCCACTTTATTTACACTGTTATTTACAGTGCCGCTAAAAATACTTGGTGTAATCGTATGTAAAATAGAATTGAAACCAAAACGAATGGTATTTTTTGGATTGAAGTAGAATGTATAATCTTGTTTTAAATTAACGTCCTTTATATTTGAATTAACATTGAATTGGGTTTCTCCATTCTTTAAACCTACATCATAGTTGTAGTCGCTATAAATAAAGGAAGTATTTAAGAATAATTTATTACTAATAACCCTATTCCATCGAATGGTTCCGGTCTTATTACCCCAATTAATACCAAAACTACTGCCTAAACCCAATTCATCTCTACCAAAATAACCAGAAAAGTAGATTTTATTTTTATCGTCTATTTTATAATTTGCTTTTGCATTAAAATCATAAAAGTATAAGATATTGTCTTTGAACTTGTCCGATGCCTTTAAAAAAATATCAGCATAAGTTCTTCTTCCAGATAAAATAAAAGAAGATTTATCTTCTTGAATGGGGCCTTCAAAACTTAATCTGCTACTAATTAAACCAAGTCCCCCGTTAACAATATAATTTTTGTTATTCCCTTCTTTCATTTTTACATCTAACACCGAGGACAACCTACCACCATATTGCGCAGGCGCATTGCCTTTAATTAAGGTAGCATCTTTTATAGCGTCACTATTAAACGTGCTAAAAAATCCAAGTAAATGAGATGCATTATACACCGGCGCTTCATCAAGTAAAATTAAATTTTGATCTGATGCGCCACCCCTTACATTAAATCCACTATTGCCTTCGCCAGCAGATTTCACACCTGGTAGCAATTGTATTGTTTTTAAAACATCTTTTTCTCCAAAAATGACGGGTACTTTAGCAATGGACTTCATATTAAGTGTTTCCGTTCCCATCTGTGCTTTGATCAAATTATCATCCTTACGCTTTGATTCGACCACCACTTCTGCTAATTGATTCTTGCTTTCTAATAAAACTGAAATTGACAAAGGCCCATTTAATGAAATAGGCACTCTTTTTTCTTCAAATCCAACAAAACTAATTCTTAAATCATATTTGCCTTTTGGTAATGCAATTGCAAAAAATCCATATTCATTAGATGTCACAACAATATTGGCTAGCTGTTCAATTTTTATCACCGCTCCCATTATTGATTCCCCACTATACTTATCTTTTACAGTACCGTTTACTGTTGTTTTATCTTGCGCTTGCACTGGATGAGTAAATGCTATTAAACTCAATGCAAGAAGTAGTAGGTATTTTCTATCAATCAAAATCATCCCCAAAAATATAACTTTATTAACTTTTATACTATCTAAATAAATAATAGTAAATTTTCTAAGATGTTCAATTCTAAATGAATCACCTTTGAACGATACAATATAAATTGGTATTAAACCTTATTTATATCCTTTGTATTTGTTTAAAGCAAGCACAAAACCAATTCCAAATAATACTGTAATTACCGCTGCGAAATAAGGTATTATATCTGTCATATTAGTCTTTATTAATTAGTTTTAAATAGATAGCAAATCCCATAATAGATGGAACCCAAATGCCAATAAAAATACCGGCTTGCTTATCTCCGCTAAACCATAATATTTCTGAAAAAATTAAAGACAAGAACGCAGCTAAAAACATTAGAATGTCTGTTGGTGTAAATTTCTTAAACATGTATAGATATATTTATATAACAAATTAACCCAAATTATGCACACTGAAAATTATAATATCAATATAGATGAGCTCTTTTGAACTTTAGATGTTAAATCATTAGACAAAACATAGAAAAATAACATTACTACGCTATTTTCACCTGATATATAATTCATATGGTAATTCTTATTTTTCTTTTATTACACTGGTACCTTTCTTTATTTGGACAAACTTTTTACCTTCATCGTTATGCTGCTCATAAAATGTTTACCATGTCTCCATTTTGGGAGAAATTCTGGTACCTATTCACATGGATCACGCAGGGCACTTCTTATTTAAATGCGCGTGCCTATGCTATTCTTCATCGTATGCACCACGCTTTCAGCGATACCGAAAAGGATCCACATACACCACACTTTTTTAAAGAAGTCTTTACCATGATGATGCATACGAGAAAAATTTACAATGGCGTATTAACAGGTACAGTTCAAGTTGAAGCCAAGTTTGATAAAAATTTTCCCGAGTACCCTATTATTGACAAGATTGCGGATCACTTAATTACTAGGTTGTTTTTCGCAGCGCTATATATTAGCTTTTACATCCTTTTTGCAACTCATTGGTGGATGTTTTTATTATTGCCCATTCATTTTTTAATTGGGCCTATTCAAGGCGCGATTGTGAATTGGGCAGGTCATAAATATGGTTACCGTAATTTCCCTGATGAAAAAGACCAATCAAAAAATACTTTAATTATTGACTTCTTAATGCTAGGTGAATTGTTTCAAAACAATCATCATCATGCTGGCGCAAGACCCAACTTTGCAGCTAAATGGTGGGAGATTGACCCGGTCTATCCAATTATCAAGTTGTTTGATAAACTTAGAATAATTAAACTGATCAACATCAAGGCTGTTTAATAATCCTACCGCTTGCTTATTTTATTCATTGAAATAGCCTTTTGCCTAGAACACTTGAATCTTTTCATATCAGCAGTTCTTTTCATTAAGTGTTTTTGACTTACACCACTATTTACTCTCTTACGCCAAAGATTAAAACTATTCCTTTTTAACTCGGAACGCATCAATTTAATAGTAGCTGCTTCAGATAAGCCAAACTGTATTGTAATGGCTTCAAAAGGAGTACGATCCTCCCATGCCATTTCAATAATTCTATCTATGTCTATTCTTTCCATTTAAATTTTGATTATCGTTTGTATAATGGCAAACCTGTTAAATCTGATACCTTTTCTGCTAACTTTTCTCCCTCTTTACTAAATGCCCAGAAAAATAACGCCTTGATGGGATGATCTATCTTAATATTTTCGATTGCTTGAAGTGCTAACTTTTGGGCTATCCCTTTACCCCTAAATTCTTCTAATAATAAAGCCGAACACATATAAATGGCTTCATATTTTGTATTAAGTGGTGTTAATTCATATAGTTCCCTTTCTGATATTTTTTGTTCAGTAAACTTTGACATTAAGTCTAATGTGGTGGGTATACATAAAATCCAACACACAGGACCATTTCCATCATCATATTCAGAAATGGTATCCGGGTGAATGAGCTGCAAATGCTCCATCACTTTTTCGTTGACGTTTAGCTGGTTAGGATCGGTTCGGCTTGAGAAAACTTCATCCGACAATTGTATTAATCTTTCATAGTTACTTAGTGCCATAATTCAAATTTAGGAATAATACTTTGCAATAGTATTGATTTGTATAGCATGTTTCATGACATAGAAACAAAAATCCCTCTACAAATGAATTGCAAAGGGATTAATATTATTTACTTATCTGAAATTATTTTTTTGAGTTAAAATTAAGATTTGAAATTTTTGATAATTTATGAATTAAATCTTTTTGATATACTTGCTCATTAGACTTCACTTCTCCTAAAGGTTCTACACCAGCACCTATCATAGCATACCAAATTTGATGAGAATCATTCACCTTTTGACCATGACCTGTCCATTGTGATTTTATGACATCACCTCTTCCATGATCGGTGGTGATTAAAATAGTAGTTTTTCCTTTGTATTCAGGGTCAGCATTTACAAAGTCATAAATAGATTTTATGAAATCATCAAAACGATGTGCTGCTTT
>CAINFN010000031.1 GCA_903848125.1 uncultured Bacteroidota bacterium | reverse complement strand
TAATATACAAATATGGAGCCTAAAATTAATCCCAAATTAAACATTGACAAAAGCCTTGATAAGCTTGATTTACAAATTATTCAAGCCATGATGCAGGATGCTGAAGTTTCCTATGCCGACTTGGGTAAACAGTTTTTTGTATCGGGCGGTACCATTCACGTGCGTATTAAAAAATTAGAAGAATTGGGCATTGTGCAAGGCAAGCGATTGGCCGTTGATTTAAAAGTATTGGGCTATGACATCATTGCTTTTATTGGCATCTACTTAGAGAAGAGTTCGATGTATGATACGGTTGCCATGGCTTTGAAAAATATCCCACAAGTGGTTCGTGTCAATTATACTACTGGCAATTACAGCATGTTTGTGGAAATAGTTTGTAAAGACATTCAACAACTTCGTTTTGTTTTGCATGATGAACTGCAAAAAATCAAAGGAATTGAACGAACAGAAACATTGATTTCTTTGGAAGAAAGTTTTTCTCGCAATGTGAAGATTGTATAAAAAAAGAGTCTCCATGATAGAGACTCTTTTTTTATTTACTACTTATATTTTTTGAATCTTATAATTTATAACCATCATCTGCCACCAATTGTGCGCAAATTCTTCTGCGTGCTTCTTTGCTATTAAAGGCATCTACTTTGGTGAATCGCTTTAATCCAATATTCATCATGCGCAATTCATCGCCTTCGGCAAAACTATTTACTGCATCCTTACCTGCTTTATTAATAGCGTCCGCTGCATCATAAATATAAGTGCGAACAATATCGGCTTGTACCGAAACCGCCGACTCGCCTTTCATTGCAGTTAATTTTTCTAATCTTAACAATGCCGACTCTCCGTGAAAAGTAATGATGGACATGTCTGCTATGTTCATTAAGATCTCTTGTTCTTTGTTTAAAGTCATCATTAATTTCTGTACTGCTGCGCCCGCTACCATTAAAATACATTTCTTAAAATTAGCAATGGCTTCTTTTTCTTTGGCAAAAGGGGTTTCGGCTCCGCCGCCAAAATCGGGTATGCTCATTAATTCCTTTTGAACCTCCATGGCTGGCCCCATCAAATCTAACTTGCCTTTCATGGCACGTTTTAAAACCATATCCACCGTTAACAATCTATTGATTTCATTGGTGCCTTCGTAAATTCTGTTAATGCGGCTATCACGATAGGCTCTTGATATCGCATATTCATCACTGAAGCCATTACCGCCATGTACTTGCACCCCTTCGTCTACTACAAAACTTAATACCTCACTGCCAAATACTTTTAGCATAGCACATTCAATGGCATATTCTTCGGCAGCACCTAATAAGGACTCAGATAAAGTTTTTCCTGCGGCCAATAAAATTTGCTCTTGTTCATCAATATTATAGGATACTCTATACAAAGCACTATCACCTACCCACAAGCGAATGGCCATTTCGGCTAATTTATGTCTGATGGCACCAAACTTTACAATGGGTAATTTGAATTGCTCTCTTGCTTTTGCATATTGTATCGTTTCACTTAAAGCTCTTCTCGCACCACCAATCGTAGCAGCCCCTAATTTTAATCTTCCAATGTTTAAAATATTAAAAGCAATGATATGTCCTTTGCCAATTTCACCTAATAGATTTTCTACCGGCACTTTACAATCTTGAAAATACAATTGAACGGTAGAAGATCCTTTGATGCCCATCTTGTGTTCTTCGGGTCCTTGTGTAAATCCTTCGGTACCTCTTTCAATGATGAATGCAGTAAATTGTTCTCCATCTATTTTGGCAAATACAGTGTATACATCTGCAAAGCCACCGTTAGTGATCCAGCATTTTTGCCCATTGATAATATAATGTTTTCCGTCCGCCGATAATTTTGCAGTTGTTTTTGCACTTAAAGCATCTGACCCACTATTAGGTTCTGTTAATCCGTAAGAACCTTTGTATTCACCTGTAGCCAACTTAGTGACATACTTTTGTTTTTGCGCTTCTGTTCCAAAATATAAAATGGGTAAAGTTCCAATTCCTGAATGCGCTGCATTGGCTACAGAAAAAGAATAACCACCACCTAAATATTCTGCAACAATTATAGAAGTCACAAAATCCTTGCCTGATCCACCATAGGCTTCTGGAACTGTGATGCCCAATAAGCCCTGTGCGCCTGCTTTTTCTAATAAAGAAGGCATTAGGCCCGGCTCTAGTTTATCAATTCTTTCTACAACAGGTATCACTTCCGTATCTACAAATTGGTCACACATGTCTCGCACCATGATCTGCTCTTCGTTGAATTGCTCAGGAATAAAAATACTTTCGGCATTGACTTCTTTGATAATCCATTCGCCGCCTTTGATGACTGTTGATGTGGTTTCCATAAAAATTATTTAAAAGATGATTGTTCTATTTTTTATTCAGTTTAGCTTAAATCTTTGCTTGTTAAATTATCATACACGCGTTGAAATACATTTTTCACGACCTCAATTTCTTCCTTACTGATATTGGATAAGGCTTCATTCATAGTTTGGTTCGCTAGTTCATAAGTAATTTGTTGCAACGGTTTTGCGATATCTGTTAAGTACACCAAATTAATTCTACGATCATCTTTGCTGGCCACGCGAATCACCAACTCTTGTTTTTCTAAATTATCGATGAGGCGAGTTGTACTTGCCTTGTCTCTAAAAGTTCGGTTGCCCAACTCTAATTGACTGAGCCCATCTTCTTTCCATAAATGATACAAAACAGACCACTGCTCAATCGTAATATCAAGCCCTGCGTTTCTAAAATTCTTTTGTAATCTTCGGGCAACTGCCGTGGTGGCCATGCCATTGATGACGCTGTAAAGTTCTCCTCTTTTAAATTGGTTGTTTGACATATAGTTAGTTATGCAACTAATATAAAAGTACAACCAAATTTGTGAATTTTGCTAATAATATAGCTTTTTTTGTTCATTTTAGGTGATTTTACCCTGATTTTGGTCTAAAATTGGGCATTTTCTATAAAATGAAATAGGGAGTAAAATGCTGGATTTGGGTAACTCAGGCTATGATTACATCAAGTTTTTGCGCCTAATCTTGATTTGTATGGCATTTTCAATTGCTTCATTGGCAACCAAGATTAAATAGCCTCCACCACCTGCGCCTGATAATTTATAGCCAATACATTTGGGCGCGTATTTTTCCATGATGGCTTGTATTGTTTCATCAATCATATTGGGGAACATGGCAATTTGTGCATGATAGGAAGCAAGGAAAGCTTTTCCAAAGGCATGCAGATCTTTCTTTAGGATGGCTTCCCAACATGCATTGGCCGCATCTGCTAAATTTTTGGCACCTTCTTTTGTAATATTTGTATTGGCGAGTACATCGTAATTATTATTTCTTGGATCCAATGGGATTAAATAAAGATGTGCTTCGAGCCAACTTAAAATTGATTCATCCTCATTTGATTTTATTTCGGTAGGCCAATAATTTTCATCACTATAATGATGATAGTTTAAACAAGGCATGACAATACCTATGGCATCTTGCGCGCCTGCCACATGCTTAGTGCCAGGAGGATTTTCATAACTGAATAAAACTTTACTTAAATGAATCGGATCTCCCTCAGGCAACTGCGCCTTCCACAATTCAATGGCCTTGTTTCTTGTGCTACTGGACATCCCACTTCTGTTGTTAAATTCTATCGTAGGTTCAATGGATATCGTAATCACCGGGCCTGGGTAAAATTTATTTACATAAGGTTGATCCAACCATCCACCTGCTAAATCAATACGAAATGGAATAATCGAATTGGTTCTTAAGCTAGTAGTAGATCTTGCAGGTAGCCCTTCGCTTGGCACTCTGTCTAATACAATTAATTCAATATTTTTTGTTTTGCACAATTCTATTTTATTGGGGGTATTGCCATCTTCATTCACCACAAAAACATCGGGTTGAATTTCTTCTAGTTCAGCTAAAAAGTCTAGCAAACCACTGCCTTTATTGATTTTACATTCTTTCACACAGGCAAGTGATTCAATCATGTAATTTCTTTCATCCTGCGTAATAACAGGATACCTTCCTTTTAATCCATGCACCGTTTTGTCTGAACCTATGCATACATACAAGTCGCCATAGCTCGCTGCATTTTTTAAAAATGCAACATGACCACTATGTAATAAATCAAAACAACCACTTACTAATACTTTCTTTTGCATAAAATTGGTGCTATTAAAAATCGAAACTACAATTTAATTCTGAATTACAATGACCTGTCTAAATGAACATAACCGCCATCTACATGCATTAACTGTCCTGTGGTATGGCTTGATTTTTCAGATAATAAAAACACCACTGCATTGGCAATTTCTTCTTTGGTGGTAAAACGCTTTCCAAGTGGAATGGTATCTTGAATCGATTTTAATTTTTCATCTGAATTAGGTAAGGTACGTATCCATTTTTCATAGAGTGGTGTATAGCATTCTGCAACAATTACCGAGTTCACTCTGATACCATATTTTAATAATTCTACTGCCCATTCTCTTGTTAAAGCATTGCGTCCTCCATTGGCTGCAGCATAAGCTGATGTGCCTCCTTGTCCTGTTTCGGCAGTTTTTGAACTTATGTTTACAATACTTCCTTTTGATTTGATTAAATAGGGTAATGCATGATGCGCCAATAAATAATAATGTACTACATTTTTATGTAAGCTTTTCATAAACAATTCATAGTTCCCTTTTTCTAAACTGATGCTGTCATTTTCTCCTGCATTGTTGACTAGCCCATCAATGCGACCGTATTTGGCTATGACTTTGTTTATTGCATTTTCGCATTCAGCTGGTTCTGATAATTCTGCCACCACCTGATCTGCTTGTAAACCTTGTTGTTGAAGGGTTTTAACCAATGCTAAATTATGTTCTTCGCTTCGGCCTATAATAACTGGTACCGCACCTTCGGCAGCTAATACATTGCTAATGCCTTCGCCAATACCTCTCGCGCCACCCGATACAATGATAATTTTTCCTTGAAGTTGTAAGTCCATAATTTAAAGTTTATAAAATTTGATTGCATTGATGGCAAAAATTGATTCTTGCTCTGCATTGCTAAAAGTATTGAAATAAGTTTGTATCCCGTTTAACCAAGTTGAATAAGAGACAGCTACTAAACAAACAGGCCAATCCGTTCCAAATAAAATGCGGTTGGGCCCAAAGGCTGCTACAACTTTATCTAAATAAGGTTGTAAAGTAGCCATGGTCCAAGTTCCCCAATGCGCTTCTGTAACCATTCCACTTATTTTACAATACACATTGGGATATTGCGCTAAAGCAGTTATACCTTTTTCCCATTCAGCTATTTCATTATTTTTTATAGCTGGTTTTGCAATATGATCTATTACAATTGGCAAATCGGGACTTAGTTGTTTTATCAATTCATTGGCTTCTTTTAATTGATGCGCATAAATTAATAAATCGTAAGTATAGCCATGCGCAGGTAATTTATTTAACCCTGCTATCAATTTTGGTTGCAACATAAATCCAGTTGCTTCTCCTTGTATAATATGTCTAAATCCTTTGAGCGCAATTGAATCTTTGTAATGATTCAATGTTGCTTCCAAATCTGATGAACGCAAGTCCACCCAGCCTACCACCCCTTTTATAAAATCATTTCGTTTTGCTAACGTCAATAAAAAATCTGTTTCCTCCAAGGTTTGATCTACTTGCACACTAATACACCCCGCTACCTTATTTTCTTTTAATATGGGTGCTAAATCTTCAGGCAAGAAATTTTTACGAATTTTTTGCATGTCTTCATTTATCCAATCATGTCTTTGTGGATCGTAGTTCCAAAAGTGCTGATGTGTATCAATAATTTGCATGCTTAATTTCTTATTTTTTATAAGCGACTACTGCTTGTTTACTAGTGCCTAATCCATCAATACCCAACTCTACCACATCGCCTGGTTTTAAATAAATATTGGGGCTAAAGCCTAATCCCACACCAGCAGGAGTGCCTGTACTAATTACGTCTCCAGGAAGTAAGGTCATAAACTGACTGCAATAAGAAATAAGTTGTGGTATATTAAATATTAAATCATCTGTATTTCCATCTTGCATCATCTTTCCATTTAAACTCAACCACAATCTTAATTGATGTGGATTGGCAATTTCATCTTTGGTTACCATCCAGGGTCCAAGTGGTGCAAAACTATCACAGCCTTTTCCTTTGTCCCAAGTGCCGCCTCGTTCTAATTGAAATGCTCTTTCACTTACATCATTGTGTAATACATAACCAGCCACATAATCCATGGCCTCTTCTTCGGTTACATAACTTGCTTTTTTGCCAATGACTACAGCCAACTCTACTTCCCAATCTGTTTTTTCTGAATTCTTTGGAATAATAATTGCATCAAATGGCCCCGATAATGAAGTAGTTGATTTCATAAATAATATGGGCTCTGTTGGAATGGCAGCGCCAGTTTCTTTTGCATGCTTGGCATAATTTAAACCAATACATAAAATTTTAGAGGGTCTTGCTAAGGCAGCGCCAATTCTTTCTTCATTATCTATTGCTGTTAATTTTTCTTTGGCCACCACTTCTGCTAATTTTTCTAAACCATGATGGGTAAAAAAACTTTCATCGTAATCTTTAACAAAAGCACTTACATCATAGTTCGTGCCATTAATGTGCACGCCTGGCTTTTCTTGTCCTTCTTTTCCGAATCGTACTAATTTCATTTGTTGTTTTATTTTAGTTGCTTAACTGTTTAAAGTAATAAATCCTCCATCAATGGCATAATCGCTGCCTGTGATAAAACCCGCTTCGTCACTGCATAAATACAAAACCTGCTGTGCAATTTCGGTTGGGTTACCCATTCGACCAATAGGCTGTGTTTTTGATAATTTCTCAAACATTTCTGCTTCTTGTCCAGGATAATTCTTTTTCAAAAATCCATCTACAAATGGGGTATGTACGCGGCCAGGTGAAATACTATTGCACCTAATACCATCTTTAATATAATCTTTTGCTACACTTAATGTCATCGCGTGCACTGCCCCCTTGCTCATGCTATAGGCAAATCGATCCGATAGGCCCACTTTTGCTGCTATGGAACTAATATTTACAATCGCACCCCCGCCCGATTTTTGCATCACTGGTATGCCTGCATACAAACTATTGTAAACGCCTTTTACATTCACCTGAAATATTTTTTCAAAATCCTTTTCACTGGTATTGGTGGCATGGCCAATATGTGAAATGCCTGCGCAGTTGACCATGATATGAATACTGCCTATTTCCTCATATACTTTTTTCATGGCAGCTTGATTGGTTACATCTATGGCTACTGCCTTTGCTTGGCCTTTATTTTTTTCAATTTGTTCTGCGGTTGCATTGGCTTGCTCTAAGTTTACATCCAATACATACACCGTAGCGCCTTGTTGTGCTAACACCACACATACTTCTTTTCCTATGCCACTTCCACCTCCAGTAACCACCGCTGTTTTATTGTTGAGTAAAAACATATTTTTTAATTTATTACCATTTATTTCTTCCCCCAAATTAAATAGCCCTGCTGTATTTTAACAGTTCAAAGTAGGGTAATCTGTTAAAGGGATTGAATGGATTTACAATTTAAATAAAACAATTAAAAAATCCTATTTCTTCCTTATAAAAGCGGTTAACTTTGTCCCATGCACTACCTTTTAGATTGGATTGCAGCTATTTTAACCATTTTATATGCGCTTTTGTTAATGGCCTATCATTATTGGTTTGGCCGCTTGCATTATTTTAAAAAGATTTCCAATTTAGTTCCCGAATTTGCTAATCAACCTACTTATTTTTCTGTTGTCATTCCTGCACGTAACGAATCTGCTTCTATTAAAATTTGCGTAGATTCTATTTTAGCTCAAAATTATCCAATTGATTTTTTTGAAATCATTGTGATAGATGATTTTTCAGAGGACGATACTGCCTCCATTGTAAATAAAATACATGAACAATATCCCCATGTGCATTTATTAAGTATGGCGGATTATTTTAAACCCAATGACATCAGCTCTTATAAAAAGAAAGCCATAGAAAAGGCGGTGATGCATGCCAAAGGAAATTGGATAGTGACTACTGATGCGGATTGTATCGTACCTCCCAATTGGTTACTTTTATTTCATCAATACATCGAACAACAAAAACCTGTTTTTGTTGCAGCTCCTGTGATGTTTATTAAAGAAACTGGAATTTTAAATCAATTTCAATTGCTTGATTTTTTAGCATTACAAGGTATCACAGCTGCTGCAGTGGGCGCTGGCAAACACTCTATGAGTAATGGCGCGAATTTAGCATTTGAAAAATCGGCCTTTATTGCAGTGGGTGGTTATCAAGGAGTAGATCATATTGCTAGTGGAGATGATATGTTTTTAATGCATAAAATGAAAATGACTTTATCCAATCGAATTGGTTATTTATTTCATCCTGATGCCATTGTACTCACCAAGGCAATGCATGATTGGAAAAGTTTTCTTATGCAAAGAATTAGATGGTCTAGTAAAGCACGTTTTTATGATGACCGTTCGATATTTTGGGTGTTACTTTTAGTGTACCTTTTTAATTTTAGTTTTTTAGTATTGCTGTTGATGGGTCATTTTGGAACCCTATTAATTGCTTTAGCGTTTAAAACATTTTTTGAAGTATTCTTTTTAGATCCTGTGGCTCAATTTTACCAGCTAAAATCGCAATTGCGCTATTTTGTTTTATACCAACCCCTTCATATTGCCTATACCATTTTAGCCGGCCTTTTTGGGCAAGTAAAAACCTATACTTGGAAGGGCAGAAGGGTAAAATAAGGGTCTGTTGAACCGATTGCACCTATTTTGCCATTAAAAACAACAGATAATTTGAAGTTTTATAGCTTTAAATTGACCTTCTTTATGTAATTTTGCCTACTTAAAAATAGATTTAATATGTCGACTGAAAC
Organism: uncultured Bacteroidota bacterium; assembly: GCA_903848125.1. Taxonomy (GTDB): domain Bacteria; phylum Bacteroidota; class Bacteroidia; order Chitinophagales; family Chitinophagaceae; genus Sediminibacterium. Next base: position 401 of record CAINFN010000031.1, on the reverse strand, counting down.
AGTAGAAGCCACAGTAGCTGCCTTAACAGCTAAAGATTTCGCAACAGACCAAGAAGTGCGTTGGTGCCCTGGTTGTGGAGATTATTCCATTTTAGCCTCTGTGCAAAAAGTAATGCCTACCATTGGCGTTGCCAAAGAAAACATTGTGATCATAAGCGGTATAGGATGTAGCAGCCGTTTTCCTTATTATATGAATACTTATGGAATGCATTCCATTCATGGTCGTGCAACAGCGATTGCAAGTGGCTTAAAAGCTTCTCGTCCTGAATTAAGCGTATGGATTGTAGCGGGTGATGGAGATTCAATGAGTATTGGTGGTAACCATACCATTCATATGTTGAGAAGAAATTTAAACGTTAATTTTTTAGTGTTCAATAACCAAATTTATGGTTTGACCAAGG
>CAINFN010000030.1 GCA_903848125.1 uncultured Bacteroidota bacterium | reverse complement strand
TGAATTTCCTTTGATGAGATTTTTTATATTGTCTTCGGAGCTTATAGTTAAATTTATCTCACTGGGTGCGCTTTCTTGAATTCCGGTAATCAAATTGCCATTGATATCTCTTGTGATCACAAGTATATTTTGAGAGGTGGTTTGGCAATCACCTGTGGAAACAGATACTTTGTATTGACCATTTTTGATGGCTTTATAGGTTTGATTAGTGGCTCCTTCAATGCCTATATCATTTAAGAACCATTGATAGGAATTGCCAACACTTGAAATAAGTGTATCGGCCACTTTAGTAATACTAGGGATAGAAGTAGTTTGAACTGCAATAGTAGTAGCAGGGCTCACAAAATCATTCGTACTTACTTGGGTACTATAGAAGAAGTAAAAATAATTTTGAAAATTACCTTGCGTTGTACCTACGCTGTTGCCTGTATAGCTAACTATTTTATTGGGTCCGATAGGGTAGCCGGCACTAGCTAAGCTGTTGTTTCTAAAAAGTGTAGCGCTATCACATTGAGTAATTAAAATATAATCCCCAGCTTTAGGAATACTTAAATTAAGCGAATAAATTTTACCACTATCCCCGCTAACATAAGGAGTGGCCGTATTTACTTTGTTGGCTGTATCGTAAGTCGGATACACTGGCTTAGGGCTACTTGCTTGTACATTTAAAGTGACCGTTTGTAAAGCATAATAACCTGAGACTGTTCCATCGGCAGCAAAAGTGGCAGGTTGCCCTAAAGTAAAAGTAATTTTTCCTGGATAGCCAGTATACAATTTCACCGTCTCTATATTCAAAGGAGTAGTTGCATTAAAAGACATATAGTTGCCTTTGAAATCATTATAGCCTCCAGTACTTCCCAAGCTGGTGTTATTGATAGGGGCTAAAATACTTTGGAAGCCTTGCGTTAAATAAATATTACTACTATTGGATGTACTGTTAACAGTGCTTCCAATAGCAATAGGTTTTGCAAGAATACTACTATCGTACCATACATAACTATTTGCACTATCAGGGTTAGTAACACTAAGACGCAAAACACCATTACAGTTATTTGCTTTTCCACTAGGCGCTGAAATGGGTGAGGCACTGGTAATGGTTGCATTTAAATTATTATTACCTGTTTGCTGATCTGCGCTCACATTTACTGAAGCGCTAAAAGAGTAAGTTTTATTATAATCTATCGAGACAGGCTTTTGAAAAGTATAATTCATACTTTCAAAACCATTTAAGGTACCTGTAAAAACCTCACTAATACTTAATAAAGTATTCGTGCCATCAGTTACTAATAATTGTAAAGGGATATTTTTTTGAGGACTAGATCCAAGATTATTAATTTTAATGGTGACATATTGTGTATTTTTTTTGCTAATATTTCCTGCTGGATTGATTAATTCAGAAACAGACAAATCAATACTAGGTGCTGAAACTTTTAAGGTATAATCTTGTGTTTCACCAATTGTATAGGTACCGCAAGCTTTAACATTAGTGCTATTATCGGTCTCCATGGCCACTATCCTTAATTTGGTAAAACTTCCAGTGATTAAAGAAGAGGATAAGGTAATGCTAGTTCTATAGATGCCATTCACTAAAGCAGCACTTGTAATAACCGCTTCAGTATCTTCAAATACACCATTGTTATTGTAATCAATAAAAACTTTTAAAAAGCGGGTAGCATTGCTTGCATCTACACTGCTTAATTTAGCAGTTAAAGATAGGCTTCCATTGGCGGAGCCATAAATGATAGAATCACTATTGTCTATATATTGATTAGTGCTTGTATTGGCATAACTAATATTGTTTATGCTTACACTATCCATTCTAGTGCCTGCTGCTGAACTGGCTGTAGAAGCGCAATAATTATTTCCTCCTGCACCACTAATGATTAATGAATAATCCTGTTTGCCGCGTGATAAAGTTTTCTTATGATTTACTGTGACAATATAGGTTTGCCCAACTTTAGTGGTATCTATTTCTACTTTTTCAACATTGTCAATGGAATTGTTTAATTTTTTTGCTGCAAAATCTGGTGAAGCTGGATTGAGTGTCCATGGTAAATAATCAGTGGTTGATTTGCTAATTTTTAAATCTAAATCATTCACCAATCTTAAGGTAGAATCGTTTAAGGTAGTCTCTATGGTTCCTTTCACATCGGTCCAAGCCAAGGTAGCTTTAAGCGGCTTAAGGCCTGAAGTTTTGATAGTGAAAGAGTCTGTCTGACTATTCATTAATGTTTTTTCATATACTAAATCAACACTTGAACTACTATTTTTTGAACTTAGGGCATTGCTAAGTACACTTGCCGCTTCACTCATATTAAGTAAGCCCCAGCCAAATTTATAATCTGGTCCAGGATAAATTCCTGCTTCATTTGCAGTATGAATAGCCAATGCCTTTACTGTGGCAGCACGTATAAATTTCTTTGGGGAGAGTAGTTGACTTAATTCTTGTAAAAGTAGGAGAGAGCCTGCTGCATTTGGAGAAGACATTGAAGTTCCACTTAAATAAGCATAACTAGAATCATTGGCAGTATAAGTGGAATAAACAGATACGCCATCGGCTACTAGGTCTGGTTTTATTCTTCCATCGTCTGTAGGCCCCCAACTACTAAATGAAGTCATTACTACATCCTCTTTTTTAGCATAACCTGAGGGTAGGCCTGACACGGCTCCAATAGTTAATATATTTTTTGCATTCGCGTCAGTTGGAATACTGCCATAAGAATCATTGCTACTTAGTTCAGCGGGCCTAACACCTGCGTCAAACCATTTTCCTTTTTCATCTCTTCTCCAATAATTTTGACCCACAGCAGGTCCTGTACTCGACCGGTTATTTCCAGCTGATTTTACTATTAAATAATTAGGCGCATTGTATGCAATGGAGTCATAAGTTTGCGCATCTTGATCATACTGTCCAAATTTATAATCTTCATTTTCGTTCCATTTGCCATTAAATTCCCATCTTAACGAATCCTGATTGTAATCCCATCCGCAAATGATACCATAAGAATGATTTGAAATGAGTAAGCCATTGGCAGCTGCAGAAGCCATTTCGGAAGCGTCGTTGTTCCAATCATAAGCATATACCCCTTTGATTCCATAAGCCATTCCTTTAGCCATTGGATTAATACCTGTACTCATCATAATACCAATTGTATGTGTACTATGGTCAGCTACTTTAGTGGCATTGTCTTTTTGGGTAACTCTTCCCACTAATTCACGGTGCGTTATTCTTGGTTTTCCCTCATCCCAGATACCTAATTTATTAGTAACGCTATCGCTACTTCCACTTAAGAGAAATCCTGCTGTTCCGCCTGGCCAAATTTTATTTGTGTTAACAGTAATTGCATCTGTTGGATCTGAAAATCCAACCAAATATCTTGGTTGTCCAAATGCATCCAAACCAATCAAGCTTGCTGTTGAATTATTTCTTGATTTATAAAAGAGTGGCCATCCTTTTTCTTTTGCCTTAATAAGCGCGGATGAATAAGTTGCTCTTGAAGCTAGCTCTAAAGATTTTGCTGTATTAATTAAAATAGTTCTTCTGGTTTCATTTTGCGCAAACAAAAAACTGCTTACAGAGAGTAAAAAAAAGCTAAATAAGACTGTTTTTTTCATGTAGAATAAATGAATTGTACGACCAGATGAAGGGTTTGTAAAATTACAATGAATTCTTCATAAATATTAAATAACAGCTATAAAAAGCCTCATTTTAAAGGCGATTAGCGTTTTAATCATGTAACTTTAAGGAAATAATAAGTTCAATGAATTGGTCTTTTAGAATGCTACTTTTTTTAAGTTTAACATTTAGCCTAATTATTAATGCACAACCTAGACGGTTTTCTAAAAAAATAACTACAAGTAGTATAGAGGGTCAGGTAGTAGAACAGGTAGGCAATATGATGCCCTCCAAAGGAAAGCTTCCTTATAAGGGTCGACCTTTGATGACCAAAATATTTATCTATCAACCCTTACAAATAGGGCAATTAGAAAATCAAAACGGCGCCTATTGTAGTCAGATGAATGGGGTACTTGTTAAGTCTGTATTATCAGATAGTACAGGGCATTACCATATTGATTTGAAACCTGGAAAGTATAGTATTGTAGTAGGGTATGACAATGGTTTTTTTATACCCTATTTTTCAGGAGCAGAGGGGGTGGCCTATTTGCTGCTTGAAATAGGGAAGCCCCAAATTTTAAACATCACAGTAAATCAAAAAGCAAGTTATTAAATACAGCTTGTATCTTTGCAGGGTTGATGTATGAATGAGCAATCTTTGTTTGAACGTTTTCATAATTCCCCCCTCCTAAATAATTTGGCGGACAGGATTGCTATGTCCAAATTAGAAAATAAGCCCTTTCAAGCTTTTTTACAAAATTTAAACGGGTCTGCTGCGGCGTTTGTTTTACAAACCATTTTCACTCATTCTAAAACAGCTCATTTTAATCATATCATTGTTTTAAATGACGCAGAAGAAGCTGCTTATTTTTTCAATTCTATTGAAAGTGTAACGGAGGCAATGGATTTATTTTATTTTCCTTCGTCCTATAAAACACCCCAAAATTTTAGCTTGTTAAATCCTTCCCATGTGATGCTTCGTACCGAAGCCCTCACTAAAATTTCTATGGGAGGAAATAAAAAAATAATTGTTACCTATCCCGAAGCGTTATTTGAAAAAGTAATCATGCCCAACACTTTGCAGCAGAACATGATTCAAATAAAAACCAATGACACCCTTCATTTGAATGAATTAATGCAAAGCCTTATTGATTATGGTTTTCAGCGTACCGATTTTGTTTACGAGCCCGGGCAGTTTGCTTTGCGCGGAGGTATTTTTGATATTTATTCTTTTGGCAATGAACAGCCCTACCGTATTGAATTATTTGGAGAAGAAGTGGACAGCATTCGATTGTTTGATCCGGCCACTCAATTAAGTGAAAGAAAATTATTGCAAGTAAATATCATTCCCAATGTCACTACTCAGTTTGAGGATACACAAAAAATACCACTTTTGACATTTATGCCCAATGATACCTTGGTCTGGTTAAAAGATTGGAATGTAATTGCACAAAGAGGGAACGACCAGTATGAAGCACTTGGCGATTTTATCGAACATCACGCTAGTGCTAATAAAATTGACGAGCAGGATGCACATAAGCGCCATAGTGTGCTTGAGGATTTTGTAAGGGTAGATGAAACTCAAAGGCAATTAGCAACAAAGTCAATTTTAGAATGGGGTTTTCAACAACAGCTTAGTCAAGAAAAAATTATTTTCAATACGCAAGTGCAACCCTCTTTTAATAGAAAGTTTGAGATGCTCATTGAGAATTTACAATCACTAGAAAAAAAAGGGTATCAGCTATTTATTTTTGCAGAACAGCCCAAACAGTTGGAACGCTTGCACGCCATATTTACCGACTTAAAAACTGAAATACAATTTACGCCCATTGTTAAAAATATTCATGAAGGATTTATTGATCATGATCATAAAATGGTATGCTATACCGATCATCAAATTTTTCAACGATACCATAAGTATAAAGTTAAACAAGCCTATAGCAAAAGTAAGGCCATCACCCTAAGAACCCTTCGGGATCTGCTTCCTGGCGATTATGTAACGCATATTGATCACGGAGTGGGTGTATATAGTGGCTTACAAAAAATTGAAGTAAATGGACGTTGGCAAGAAGCGGTAAGAATAATATATAAAGACAGTGATATATTGTATGTGAATATTAATTCATTACATAAAATCTCGAAATATACGGGCAAGGAAGGCACACCGCCTAAGGTAAATAAATTGGGATCGGATGTTTGGATAAAACTAAAAGACAAAACAAAAGCAAAAGTCAAATCAATTGCTTTTGATTTAATCAAGTTGTATGCTCAACGAAAAGCGCAGATTGGCTTTGCCTTTTCACCAGATAATTATATGGTGCATGAGTTGGAAGCATCCTTTATTTATGAAGAAACATTGGATCAAGCTAAAGCCATTGCAGACGTGAAAAAAGACATGGAAGCGGCAGCTCCAATGGATAGATTAGTGTGCGGAGATGTAGGTTTTGGTAAAACTGAAGTAGCTGTGCGCGCGGCTTTTAAGGCCGCTATTGATGGCAAGCAAGTGGCAGTTTTAGTACCCACTACCATTTTAGCTTTTCAGCATTTTAAAACTTTTACCGATCGCTTAAAAGATTTTCCAGTGACCATTGATTTTTTAAATCGTTTTAAATCTTCGGCACAGAAAAAAGAAACCATTGAAAAAGTGAAGCAAGGCAAGATTGATATTTTAGTAGGCACGCATGGCATATTAGGAAAGGAAGTACAATTTAAAGACCTTGGATTAATGGTGATAGATGAGGAGCAAAAATTTGGTGTTGGGCATAAAGAAAAATTAAAAACTTTAAGAACCAATGTGGATTGTTTGACCTTAACGGCTACGCCTATACCTCGAACGCTGCATTTTAGTTTAATGGGCGCACGTGATTTAAGCATTATCAATACAGCGCCAGCCAATAGGCAACCTATTCATACCGAAGTACAAATTTTTAATGAGGATACCATAAGAGAAACCATCTATTTTGAAACCGAACGTGGCGGTCAAGTATTTTTTATTCATAATAGAGTACAAGGCTTAGCTGAAATGTGTGCTACTATTCAGCGATTGTGTCCTGACATTAGTATTGGTTATGCGCATGGACAATTAGAAGGGCATCAACTAGAAGAAAAAATATTAGACTTTATAGAAAGGCGATATGATGTTTTAGTATGTACAAATATTGTAGAAAGTGGGGTAGATATACCTAATGTAAATACCATTATTGTAAACAATGCGCATCAATTTGGATTGAGCGATTTGCATCAATTAAGAGGAAGAGTAGGTCGTAGTAATAAAAAAGCTTTTTGTTATTTATTGGCCCCGCCCATTAGCACCTTACCTGATGATTCAAGAAAAAGATTACAAACCTTAGAGCAGTTTAGTGAGTTGGGTAGCGGATTTCAAATTGCCATGCGTGATTTGGATATTCGTGGTGCAGGAAATTTATTAGGTGGAGAACAAAGTGGATTTATGGCGGAAATAGGTTTTGAAATGTATCAAAAAATATTGGCTGAGGCGGTAAGAGAATTAAAACGATCTGACTTTAAAGAATTGTTTGAAGAAGAAATTAGCAAGCAAGATGATTTTGTGCAAGATTGTACCATTGATACCGATTTAGAAATTATGATTCCAGATAGTTATGTGGAAAGTATTGGGGAGCGACTTTCCTTGTATACCAGAATGGATCAAACAGAGAATGATGAAGAGTTGGCCTTGATGGAAACAGAATTAATAGATCGTTTTGGTCCTATTCCCAATTCAGTAAATGATTTATTTATTACCCTACGTTGTAGGAGAATAGCCATTGCATTAGGCTTTGAAAAAATGACTTTAAAGGAGGATACCTTAAGATGCTTCTTTGTCAACAGGCCCGATTCGCCTTACTTTGAGAGCAATACTTTTAAGCAATTACTTGACTATGCACAGAAGAACATGAATAAAGCGCATTTCAAACAAGTGGGAAGAAGTTTTATTCTCATTATTAAGGAGGTGCAGTCGATGCAGCACTGCTATACCACCTTAGAAAAAATACATGCTGGTGTTTTTCCAGCTCAGGTTTAAATTTATTCCAATTCTTTAGGCAACAAAAAAGCCCTCTCGAATGAACGAAAGGGCTTTGAATGCGATAAATTTGAGTGAAATTTTACTCAGATTCTTTTAAACCAAGTTTACTAGAATCCTTTTTTAGCAACACCATCAGCGATTGCCTTAAGGGCATTTGTTTCGCTTAAAATAGCTGCCATTTTATTTCCTTTACCATCATTACCACCTGCCATATAACCGCCTCTAGCAGTTTTACTGATGACAGCGTCATGCATTGGTACATTTTTTTCTTTTGTTTTTAAGCAATACGCTTTAATCATTTTTGAAGTGTCCATTTTGTATAAATTTTAAAGTGAATATTTCTAATTGAAAGTAGGTCATTTATCGGGATTCATTTACGGAAAGGCTTGATTTTTTGCTAAATAGGCCAAAAAACGTAGAAAATCATGGGTTTAAGCATCAATTTTGGCATATTTGGCATGTGTTTCAATGAATTCTCTCCTTGGCGCCACATCATCTCCCATCAGCATGCTAAAAATACGATCCGCTTCAGCAGCACTTTCAATGGTCACTTGTTTTAAAGTCCTGCGTGCTGGATCCATGGTGGTTTCCCATAATTGATCAGCGTTCATTTCCCCCAAACCTTTGTAACGTTGAATGGTAACAGCATCTTCCTTGCCACCACCTAACTTAATCACCAAGGCCTTTCTTTGTTCTTCGCTGTAGGCGTATTCTTGCTCTTTACCTCTTTTTACTAAGTATAAAGGAGGTTGTGCAATATAGACGTATCCATTTTGAACCAACTCGGTCATGTATCTAAATATGAATGTTAGAATAAGGGTAGCAATGTGAGATCCATCCACATCGGCATCGGTCATGATGATTAACTTATGATAACGAAGCTTGGTAATATTTAATGCTTTAGGATCTTCCGGTGTACCCACTGTTACACCCAAAGCTGTATACATATTTCTTATCTCCTCATTC
>CAINFN010000029.1 GCA_903848125.1 uncultured Bacteroidota bacterium | reverse complement strand
TAACATTTTATAATTACCATGTGTTTGTGCTCTGAAGGTGATTTCAGGACCATACACAAATAGTTTTCCATTACCCACTTTAGCCTCAAATGCAGCAATGCCATCTTGTAAGTAAGCTTGGCCAAAAGCCCAACCACTTCTTAATGTTTTATCGCTGGCATACCAAGCCAAAGGCACTACTTCTTTGTGTGCAATGGCGTCGGGTAATAATTTAAATACCGGGCTTGCACTAAAATAAACATCTGCTTTTTTTGCCATACCCCAATTGGCTTTGTATTCATTGTCTACAGTAATTTGCATGACGCTTCCTGGAATATAAAATTTTTCTCCAGGCAATGATTTTTCTTTTCCTGCTACCATTTCCACTAGTGCATTTCTAACAGGTACATTTAAATGATAGGCTAAATTAGCACTAGAACCAATCGTAATCACCTTGCCCCCTTTTTGTAAAAATTCTTGTAATGCAGGGATGGACTTTTGCGTATTAATTTTACCCAACATGTAGTGAAATTCTTGAGGAATTTCATCCGTTATAGGTTCTTTTTCTTCATAAGAAGAAGCTTCTGGTTTTAGTGAAGGAATGGCCCCTTCTACAAAAACAATTACATCAAATTGATCTTTTAAACCACCAGCATCTATTTGTTTTGAATAAATAAGTTTAAATGGAAAATGATATTTTTCAAAAATCCATCTAACCCATCCCGACGAAATGGAACCACCATATTTATCCCAAAGTGCAATTCTTTGTGCATTTACTTTATCATTGAGTCCTTCGGGTTTTTTAGTTACACTTGTAAATCTGATACCTTGTTCTGCACTTAATTTTTCTACTTGCTCTTCTACACTTTTATTAGTGGCAACAAAATATTGATCTTTGTTTTTAAGTATTTCAACACCTGCATTTAAAAATTCATTAACGGCTATATAAGCAGCATTTTCATTGGTAGAAAAAGTATACCCTGCCCAGTCTTTACCTACTTTATTAATAGTGCCTACTGGTTTTTGTAGCAGACCATAAGGAATGGTTTCAAATGGTCCATTGAAATCTTCTAGGATTCTATCAAACTCAATACCCATCGTAAAAGCAGGTGTCCATCCTGCAGCATCATAAGGTCTTACTGGGGGACCTCCTGGATATAAAAAATCATTAGGATGATCCTGTGGTTCAAACATATCTAACACATGAGGTCTAAATGCTTGATTGGTTTTTACAATATAGGAACCAGCTGGATAATTTTTTCCTGCCACTGTAAAATTGGAAATTGCTTTTTCAATTTTAATTCCACTTTGAATTAATATATTAATAAAAGCTACAGCAGAAGTAGATTGATTGATTGGAATAATATAGCCTCTTGGATCTCTAAAGTTGGGGTTCTTATACACCTTATCATAATAAGCCAATGGGATGGTGTCTGATTTACTGTCTTTTTTTTCTGCTTTAAATAATTCTGTAATTAAATCTGATTTCTTTGGTGACAAAGTCCAACTGTCTTTACTTCCAGCTTCAATACTATGTCTACCCATAGTGTAAATATTCATAAGCAATTCATCTTTATACCTTGCAGCATAATTCAACACAGCATAGTTAAGGGAGATAGAATAATCTATTGAATTTTTAAAATACCATTTTTGTGGCGTAATAGGAAAAGGAGTAGCACTATTAGGAATCAATCTTTGGGGTACCAAAGGAATAGACATCGGCGTTGGGTTACCAATAATTTCAGTAAGTAATCCAATAATATTATGATAATAAGCAGTGGTTCTTAATCCTCCGTTCCACCAAGTGGAATAAACAGAACCGCTCTTCATCGTATAACCAGGCTTACCTTCTGCATTTAACCGACTACTCATTGCTGCCCCTAGTGCATCAATACCTGTTACTAATAAAGGATCATACACATAATTAAACGGATCGCGATAAGGAGGTCCCGCTACCACCGAACCTGGAGGACCTGTTTGGTGATGATTGTAAAGCACCTGAGGCATCCATTCTATATACTGTTGACGACTCATGTTTTTAGACTCCGCCATATTGGTCATAAAAAAATCACGATTATTATCATGACCAATGTATTTTTCATACAAGCGAGGTAAATTCGATGTAGTTCTTTTTAAAGTATCACTATTTCTCATGTACCAATTGGAAACTAATTCTTGGCCATCAGGATTGGCATGAACAAATAAAATAATGGTCGATTTTAAAATACGTTTTGTTTCTTCATCTTCTCTTGTAATCATTTGGTAAAGAGATTCTATCCATTGATGTATACCTGTTACTTCGGTTGCGTGTAAGCCGCCATCAATCCACACTACGGCCTTTCCTTCTTTTGATAACTGAGTAGCCTCCTCTAATGATAAATTTTCGGCATGGGCTAATTTTTGTGAGATGGCTTTGTATTTTTCTAAATTAGCAAGGTTGCTTGGGTCAGAAACAATCACCATATATTGATTACGCCCTTCCTCGGTTTTGCCAATTACTTGTAGTTTAACTTTTTTGGATACACTAGCTACTTTTTTCAAATACGCTTCTGTTTGTGTAAAAGTGGCCAGTTGATAATTATCACCTATATTAAAACCAAAATGTGATTTAGGCGTAGGTACATTTTGTGCAGCAACCAAAAAATGAGTGGCTACAATTATTAAGAATGACAATATAATTTTTTGCATGGTGGTGTGTTTAATTCGTTTTTATAATTTAGTTGTTTTAATCAATTGTATCTTACCGTTCATTAAAACCTTCGCGCTTGTTTGTGTAGTTGATTTTATTTTTACATTGGTTACTAAACCAGCATTCCAGCTCATCTCAATTTCATAATTGCCTCTTGCTTTAAGACCCTTCACAGCCCCTGATGGCCAGGCTTTGGGTAAGGCTGGTAACAATTCAATATAGTCTGCGTTAGACTGTACCAACATCTCCGATACCGCTGCCGCTCCTCCAAAATTTCCATCAATTTGAAAAGGCGGATGCGCATCTAATAAATTAGGATAAGTACCTCCTGCATTAGTATAATTTTCTTTGGTTTCATCTGGAGGTACATATTTTAATAATTCACGGTACATTTTATATGCGTGGTCTCCGTCTTTTAATCTTGCCCATAAATTAATTCTCCATCCTTTGGACCAACCTGTGGTTTCATCACCTTTTATTTCTAAAGTTTTTTTGGCTGCTGCTGCAATAGTAGGCGTTGATTCGGGAGTGACATGGGTGCCAGGATACAATCCAAATAAATGAGATTGATGACGATGTTTAGGATCGCTGTCTTCCCAATCATAATACCATTCTTGTAAATTTCCGGCCTTACCTACTTGATAAGGATGTAAATTATTTAAGGCTGTATTAATTTTTGATGCAAATTCATTGTCATTTTTTAAAATTTTCTGTGCTGCTATTACATCTAAAAATAATTCACGTATCATGGCTAAATCTGCAGTGCCTCCAAAAAAAGTAGCCCCTACAAAACCGCTTGGTGTTTTGAAAGTATTTTCTGGTGAGGTAGATGGGGAAGTAATTAATTGACCACTACTGTCTGGTATCAACCAAGCCAAACAAAATTCAGCAGCACCTCGCATTAATGGATACGCTTTTTGTTCTAAGAAGTTTTGGTCCTGTGTAAATAAATAATGTTCCCACAAATGTGTGGAAGCCCAAGTGCCCCCCATCGTCCAGTTGGCCCAAACAGGATCACCATTACCAAAGTTGCCCACTGGATTAGACATGGCCCAAATATCAGAATTATGGTGTGCCACCCAGCCTGGCATATTGTAAAATGTTTTAGCAGTAATTTTTCCTGTAGTAGCTAAATTACTTACGAATTGTAAAAATGGTAAATGCATTTCAGAAAGATTGGTATTTTCGGCCAACCAATAATTTTCTTCTGCATTAATATTAATCGTATAGTTGCTCGACCAAGGTGGTTGTAAATAGGAGTTCCATAAACCTTGTAAATTGGCTGGTACACCGGGTGTTCGAGAACTAGAAATTAATAAATAACGTCCATATTGAAAGTATAAGGTTTCTAAATAGGGGTCTGCATCTCCTTTTGCATATTTTTTTAAACGTTCATCCGTAGGTAAATTTATTAGGTCTTTATCAGCTAATTTTAATTCAACACGTTTGAAAAAACTTTGATAGTCTTTAATGTGTTGTTTTTTAATGCTTGGCCATCCTGTTTGTTTGGCATGATTTAATTGTGTTTCAGCCATGGCACTATTATTCAAACCTTTGGTTGCTGGATCTTTATCAAATCCATTAAAACTAGTTGCCATTGAAACATAAATGGTTGCCTCTGTGGCACCTACTAATGTTAAGGAAGAGTCCGTTTTAGTTAGGGCACCAGAAGTACTTTGTATTTGTATATTAGCTGAGAAACGAGTACCTCTTTTTTTGTCAAAAATAATAGCGTTGCGCGTTTTTTGAACATAATTGGGATCCGCTTTCACAGGAGCAATTCCATTAATTTGAATCGTATTATTGGTATTGGCTGTAGTATGTTGTAATAGTGATTGAAAATAAACAGTGAACCCCAATGCCCCTGCTTTTTTACTAGTTAAATGAATAGCAAATATTTTATCTGGATTGGAAACCAAGTATTCTCTTTCAATAACATTATTATTAGATGTGGTTTTAACTTTTGCGATGGCTTGATCTATATCTAGTTCACGATAATAATCTGTGATGTAAGGATCGTCGTTCATTTCTAAAAATAAAGTACCAAGTGGTGCATAAGATTCAGAAAATTTACCTTGTAATTTTTTGATCAACTCTCCCGCTTTCTTATAATTTTTTTCTTGTAAAGCTTTGCGTACAGCAGGTAAATTTTTATAGGCCTGAGGATTCATGTTCGCATCAACAGGTTCGCCCGACCATAAAGTAAGATCATTTAAATATATTTTATCGCTAGCTATGCCTCCGAATACGGTAGCCCCTTGATGTCCATTGCCCAATAGCAATGCCTCTTCAAAATACCTGGCAGGTTGATCATACCAAAGTTTAAGTGGTGGCTGAATGGAAGCTGGCTGAACATTGGTTGTAATAGGTTTGACGGCATCCTTTTTTTTAATTGGCTTTTTTTGAGCAAACAAAAAAACTGGGGCACCGATGAGAATAAATAAAAATTTATAAAATTTCATAGTTATTTAAAAAATTAGGGTTGTTTAGTCCAGGTATTATTGGATGGATTAAAGTCGGGCAATAATTTTTCTGGATCATAAGTTACAGATTCAATGGCTTCTTTACAATTATATTTAAAGGTCCAGGAAATATTTCTTTCCCAAATTTCAACAGGCAATTTTATACGATCGGTTTTTCCACTGCTAAATTTAATTTCTAACACAACGGGCATGACCATTTTTTCTAAATTGTCTAAAGTAATTAAAGCCCCTTTTGAAACATCGGTGGTATCCACATACTTCACCTCTCTAACGGCCACATCTAATCTCCAGTTGTTGACAAACCAACCTCTCCAAAACCATTGTAAACTTTCGCCCGATACATTTTCAATGGTTCTAAAAAAATCATCGGGAGTGGGATGTTTAAATGCCCACCTTTCTATATAGGTGGTAAAGGCGCGATCAAAACGCTCTTTACCTAAAATTTGTTCACGAAGTAAGGTAAGCCCTTCTCCTGGCTTGCTATAAGATAAAGTACCGTTGTTTCTTTCTTTATAATTGTCAACATAACTTAATACAGGTTCTAATCCAGGGGCAGTATAATAATTTCCTATTTCATGTTTGTCAATAGGTTCTTTGCTTTTGTATTCACCATTATTAAAATCTGCTTGAGATAGTGTATTGATAAATGTATTAAATCCTTCGTCCATCCATCCATATAATCTTTCATTTGATCCCACAATCATGGGGAACCAAGTATGACCAAATTCGTGATCATTTACATGCATAAGTCTTACCCCTTTTGCTTTAACCCCGCAAAATACAATGCCAGGATATTCCATACCAGAAACATTTCCTGCAACACAAGTAGCAGCAGGATAAGGAAATGAAAACCATTTTGCAGAATTATATTCAATGGATTTTTTTACATATTCTGTAGAACGTCCCCAAGCGCTGTCCCCATTGCTTTCTAGAGGATAGGCAGAAATGGCTAATGATTTTTTTCCGTTGGGTAAATTAATTTTTGCTGCGTCTACAATAAAAGCAGCAGAAGCCGCCCAAGCAGCATCACGCGCATTGTTGATCTTGAAATGCCAGGTAAGTTCTTTATTATTATTCGCTTTTAAACTTTCTTTTTCTACCTCTTCTGCAGTGCGAATTAAAATAGTTTTATCAGAGTTGGCTGCAATAGACCAACGCTTTAGTTGTTCTGTTGTATACACTTCTTTAGGATTCAATAATTCTCCAGAACCAACCACTATAATATTTGAAGGCGCAGTGATGGTAAAATCAAAATCACCATATTCTAAATAAAATTCACCAGGCCCGGTATAGGGAGCTGTGTTCCATCCGAGTACATCATCAAACACACAGATTCTAGGGTACCATTGTGCCAGAGAAAATATTTTACCATTTTTAGTGGACAACACACCCATTCTATCTGAGCCGTAATCAGGTGATATAAAAGAATAATTAATTTTAATTTTTATGTTTCCACCATTGGCTGCCATCGCTTTTGGTAAAAATAGTTGCATGCGCGTATCTTCGATCATGTACTTGACATCAGTAGTAATTTCATTTTTCGCACCTGATAATATAGAAACAGTTTTTATTTTATAGCCTGCATCAAATACTTGACCATGGCCTGCATTTCTACTTCCATTTAATGGAACAATGGCATTTCCACGAGAAGCTTGTTTAAATAAATTTTGATCCAACTGCATCCAAAGAAACTTTAAATTTTGTGGGCTGTTGTTGGTATAGCTTAGAATTTCTGTACCGCTAATTTCATTAGCGGCTTCATTTAACTTAACTGCTAATGTATAGTCTGCTTTGTTTTGCCAATATTTTGGACCAGGCTCGCCTGTAGCAGCCCTATATTCAGTTCCATTGTGCATATAAAAAAAGGGTGCGAACGCCTCATGGTAATTATAGTTTGAATTAACAGCACTAGGTAATTCAATTCTTGGCCTTCTTTGGGCTTGTAAAAATGAATGACAAATTAATGATAGAACTACTAAAAATACTTGACTGCTTTTATTCATAAATTTACTTTGAGCTACTAATTTACAACATTTAATACTGCTATGATAGAGAACCTATACCATCGGTTTAATTAAAATACACTTAAATCATTTAGAATAGGAAAGTACAATTTGTATTATCTTTATAGCAATAAAATAATATTTAATATGAGTCAAAATATACTAATCGCCATTTGGGTTTTATCTGCTGTCTATTGTATTTATAAGTTAACCAAAAGATCTAAATCCATTTCTTTAGATGGGGTGATTGGCTATACGCCTGGTTTAGAGGTCATTATGGTAATTTTATTAGGTCCATTATTAGCCATGATAGATATTTCTCTTACTTGGATAAGAATTTACAAAGAAGCGGAGGAAGCTCGCAGAAGAGCAAAATAATATAATTCAACATTAAATTTTTAGGTTTGAAATACAAATTATTCCTAGTTATTGCTGTTTTAAATGGTATTAACTTAACTGCGCAAAAAAAATTAGAACCAAAAGATACCGAATACTATACGCCTGTCCCAAAAAAGGTGACTCCGGCCAAAGGC
Organism: uncultured Bacteroidota bacterium; assembly: GCA_903848125.1. GTDB lineage: Bacteria > Bacteroidota > Bacteroidia > Chitinophagales > Chitinophagaceae > Sediminibacterium. The sequence continues at coordinate 8,320 of CAINFN010000029.1, read as the reverse complement.
ATTGCCAGTGCGCCTTCAGATGCCATTGTTTTATTTAACGGCACCAATATGGATGAATGGGAATTAGTCAATAATCCAACTAGTAGCAACAAATGGGATTTGATTGATGGGGTGATGCGTGTGAATAAACCCAATGGGGATTTACAAACCAAAAGAAAGTTTATGAACTTTCAATTGCATATAGAATATTTTATACCAGGTTATATTACTGGAGAGGGTCAAGCAAGAGGCAATAGTGGTATTTTTTTAGCCGCATTACCCAATGGAATGGGTACAGCGGGTGGCTACGAATTACAAGTATTAGACAATTATATTAATACCACTTATGTGAATGGGCAAGTGGGTAGTATTTATAAGCAATCGCCTCCATTAGTGAATGCTGCCCTAGCTCCAGGTGAATGGCAAACCTTTGATGTAATTTGGACAGCCCCTTTATTTAATGAAGACGGAACTGTGAAATCTGCAGCAAGAATGACCGCTTTGCACAATGGAATACTAGTGCAAAATAATTTTGAATTAACAGGAGACACTCCTTTTCTAGGCCAACCTGTTTATGTAAAACATGGCGCAATGCCCCTTAAATTACAAGCACATGGTGATAAGAGCGAACCCATTAGTTATAGAAATATTTGGTTAAGGCCACTTTAAAAATTCCCTTTTAAATCCACTGAAAATTTATTAAATACATCGGCCTCGTTAAATAGCGCAGCGAGTTCAATTCGAAGTATAGGTCTTTCCAAATCAAAATTGGTAAAACCCCATCCCTTCCACTTATTTTTTATAATTTCTTTTTCTTGTTTGAAATTATTTTTTGTCAATTCAGAAGCAAAATACACAGCCTCATTAATAGACATATTTTCATGGATTACTTTTTTATCATTTGGAAATTTTTTAAGCCAAACTTCTAAAAAAGATTTTGTAGCTACACTATCCTTAGGATTAAAATAAGTTTTATTTGCCCAACCCATTGGCACCCCTTTCCCTTTTATCAATCCTGTTGCGCCTAATTTTTGAGCAGCAACAAAATGCATATCTTTTTTTTCAAGATCAACATAAGGCATGATATAGGACCCTGTTTTTAATAAATTTTCTTGAACCATTCTTACCGAAACATCAATAGGGGCAAGGTGATGGATCACACTCAATGCAGCCAACATGCCAGCCGCTTGGCCTATTTGCAGCACACAAGGTTGTAATCGAGTAGTACCATTCACTACATTGGAAACACTTATAGATTTTTCGGCTATAATAATATTTTTATGTTGGGGGGGAATTAAAGCACCTAATGGAATATTAAAGGAGGGTACCGGATAAAAATCTAAGTGCTGTGGCGCAGTAATGTTTTTTTTATGGTGATGATCTATGGCATAATCTCCAACTGCAATTCCTGTTCGATATAAAGGCAGGTCCGTATCAAATGGAGTAGCAATATTTTGAACTTTCATTCTAACCACTCCCTTCAAACGTCTAGATTCTCTATAATAAGGATGCAGCGCTAATTTATCTTTTGTTGGAAATTCATCAATAGCCAATCCATAATTTTTAAATCCTAAATCTTTCTGAATAAAATACACAAACCTTAAAGTTTGTTGTTTTGCTTTTTCTAATAATTTTTCACGAGCCGCTTGATCTTGTTCCACCACATTTAAATAAATATCATTTCCAAAAATGGGCCAATTCAACATGTATTTTTCATTGGGCAACTTTCCATAATCAAGCATTTTTCTTGCATTGATACCAGGTTTTTTTCGAGTCGTATCAAAATAAAAATCGGTATTGGAGGCATCAAATTCGGTAGAGTCATAGTGGGCTGGTCGTTCAATCAAAGGTTGTGGCGTACCAAAATCTTTTAGGATGGCAACATAAGTGATGTCTTGTATAATATCATTGGTAGCTGGTACATGTACATTTTCGCCAGTTTCTTTATAGGATTCCATACCCAGGCTGTAGGGGATTTTAGCGCTTGCCATCACATCACCCATTTCTGTTGCATCAATGGTTCGCTTAGCATACACCAACAACGCTGAATTATTTTTATTTGAAATAAATTTAGCGCCAATAATAGTAGCTCCTTTTAATAGCACTTCTTTAAATGAATAATTAAATTGAATCTGTAATTTTTTTTCTTTGATTGCGAACGCTTTAAAAATACTATCTCCAACATGCGGTTCAAATAAAGTATTACTTACCCAACCCGTTTCTACCTGCTTTGGACCCCCATATACTTGATACAATTGATCTCTAAACTCACCAAATAAACCAGCTGGCATTAAATGGTTTCCGTCAAAAGCAGAAACCCCTGCGGCAGTAATCATACCTCCTAACCAAGTGGTTGGTTCAACAATTAAAGTAGCCACACCCATACGCGCAGATTGAAGCCCAGCAGCCACTCCACTTGCAGAGCCGCCCACTACCAGCACATCTGTATAAATAACTTTTTTATTTACTTGTGCCCCTAGTTGGTTTGAAAATGATAATAAAAAAACAAATAAAACCTGGATGGATTTCAATTTATTTTTCAATAGATTTTTATATAAACTAATCATAACTAAATGATATTATACTTTAAAGAATCATTTTAAAATTTTATAGCTCCCCTTTTTTTAAAGCTTCTACTGCATAATTAGCAGCTCTAGCAGTGATGGCCATAAAAGTTAAAGAAGGATTTTGTGTACTGGTACTGGCCATGCATGCGCCATCTGTCACAAATACATTTTTACAATGATGCATTTGATTCCAATTATTTAGCAAAGATGTTTTAGGATCATTGCCCATGCGAACCCCGCCCATTTCATGAATGTCTAGTCCAGGTGCTTGTTTGGTATCCCATGAATGAATATTTTTACAACCCGCTGCATCTAATAACTCACTGCCTACTTGTAAAAAATCTTTTAATAATCTTTCATCGTTCTCATCATAATCAACCGAAGTAATTAATTGAGGAATGCCCCACTCATCCTTTTGGTCGGGACTTAATCTTACATGATTGGATTCTTTAGGAACCGTTTCGCCTTGCATCATCATGGATACATGCCATCCGCCTAGTTCTGAACTTTGTTCTTTAAAGTCAGCACCAATTCCTTCTGCAGCAGCTGCGGCCGATCTTCCAGCTCCAAAAAATACCATGTAGCCTCTTTGAAAATCTGTTTCTTGCTTGTGCACGTTTCTAAAATTCGGCATCATGGGTTGTGTTGGGCGACGTCCATAATAATACTTATCTAAATTTCCATCAATCGTTGCTGATAAATTCCCACGATAATTATGAAACGCAATGTACTTCCCTAACAAGCCACTGTCATTTCCAAGCCCATTAGGAAAACGCTTAGAGGTGGAGTTTAATAAAATTAAATTTGTATTTAAGGTAGCCGCATTTACAAAAATTATTTTTGCAAAATATTCGGTTGCTTTTTTAGTAATGGTATCTATAACGCGCACCCCAGTTGCTTTTTGTTTGGCATCGTCATAAATAATAGAATGTACTACCGAGTTAGGTTGCAATGTTAGATTGCCCGTTTTTTGTGCCCAAGGAATGGTAGAAGCATTAGAACTAAAATAACCACCAAAAGGACAACCTCTTTCACATAAAGAACGAGATTGACATTGTTGTCTGCCTTGTTCGATGTGAATGGGTTGTGGTACAGTTAAATGAGCGCATCTTCCTTGAACCACATGACGATCGGTAAACTTTTTCATGATGCTGGTTTGCATTTCTTTTTCTACACTGTTCATCTGCCATGCTGGTAAAAAAGAACCATCAGGTAAAGTATCAAGTTTATCATAGTTGCCGCTGATGCCTGCAAAAATTTCAACATGGGTATACCAAGGTTCAATATCGGAATAGCGAATTGGCCAATCTCCAAATCCATCTCTTGCAGGTCCTTCAAAATCATATTTACTCCATCTTTGTGTTTGTCTAGCCCACAATAAAGATTTACCACCCACTTGATACCCTCTAATCCAATCGTATGGCTTTTCTTGAATATAGGGATGCTCGGTATCTTTTACAAAAAAGTGTGCTGATGTTTCATTATAGGCATAACATCTACTCACTACTGGATTATTTGTAGTTAGCTTTTTTGTTTTTTTACCACGATGTTCGAAGTCCCATGGATTTTTGGTGGCTGTAGGATAATCTTTAAGATGTACCACATCCTTGCCTCTTTCTAATACTAAAGTTTTTAAGCCTTTCTCACACAATTCTTTAGCAGCCCATCCGCCACTAATTCCAGAACCAATTACAATTGCATCATATGTATTGCTAGTAGACATCATTATTAAATTAAACGATTACTTAATATTTACAAGTTAAATTTATAACTGTTTTGCTAAAATTTCAGGTTGCACTTCTAAAATATGTTGAATAAATTCCCCAAACAAAGTATTGGCCCAGGCAAACCATTTTCTGGTAAAGTTATTTGCATCATCCTTATGAAACGACTCATGCATAAATCCGGTATGCGCATGTGTTTCTTTAAGCATTTTTAAACAATATTGCATTTCTGTTTTAGCATCTGTGGTTAAGCCTCTCATGATGATACTCAATGGCCATATCATATTTACCCCTGCATGTGGACCGCCAATACCTTCTGCCTTGGTGCCTTTATAATAAAAAGGATTATTAGCACTAAGCACCAATTTTCTTGTAGTTAGATAAACAGGATCGTTATTTTTTACATACCCTAAATAAGGCAATGACAATAAGCTAGGCACATTGGCATCATCCATCAAGTTAAAACTACCATATCCATTTACTTCATAGGCATATACCTTACCTAAACTTGGGTGGTTTACAATACCATATTTTTGAATCGCCGCATCTACTTCATTGGCTAATTGTAAACAAGAAGAAGCAAGGTTTGTATTATTTTTTACTTTAGTAAGTATTTCTGCAGCTTGCCTAAGTGCAACAACTGCAAAACAATTGGAAGGAATTAAAAATGGAAAAATTGTGGCATCATCACTGGGTCTAAACATAGAACAAATTAATCCCACCGGCTTGGTTGGATAGCCATAGCCTCCTAATGGAACGCCATCAGTGGCCCAGGCTGTAGTTCGCTGAAAAGTATAAGGACCATTGTTGTCTTTTCTTTGTTGTTCTTTAAATGTTTTCAGCGTTCGCTCAATAGCGCTCACCCATTGATCATCAAAAACAGTTGTGTTGCTAGTTAATTTCCAATATTTATAAGCTAATCTAATAGGATAGCACAAGGAGTCGATCTCCCATTTGCGTTCATGAATACCCGGTTGCATCGTTGTTAAATCGCTCTTCCATTCACTCACTTTTTTAACATCTTTATAAAACGCATTGGCATAGCTATCTAATAAAACACATTTTTTTTGTCTATTGATCACTCCCTCTACTAATTGAGCAAGGGCCTTGTCTTCTTTTACAAATGGCAAGTACGGTGTTATTTGTGCTGTACTATCTCGAAGCCACATGGCATCAATATCACCAGTAATTACATAAGTATCTGGTTTATTATTAATTAGTTCATACTCTACAGTAGTGTCTAATGTATTGGGATAACAGTTTTCAAAAAGCCATGCTACTTCTGGATCTTTGATTTTAGCTTTGGCTGATTCAATAAATTTATTAACGCCAGTACTAGTGAAATTTCTTTTTTCAATAGCGGGTCGATTCGTAATATACAATTGCTCCAAATTAAATGGAACTATTTTTTTGTAAAATAAGGCAGTGCTCGCTAGCACTGAATTTTGAATAAATTTTCGTCGACTGTTCATTTGTATACTTATAAATTTTAATAATATTATTTAACAACGATCTGATCGCAATAAATAGAAATAGGTGATCCAGAACGAATATGCCATGAAGGTGTTTTCAATAAGCTTTCTGCATGTACTTTAATATACCTCGCTTTAGTTTTAAATGCTTGTTTGAAAGATAAAAAAGAAATCAATTTAACATCGGGGTTCTCTATGGGATTAGGATTGTTTGGATTGTTTACCACCACGGCATCCTCATAATGCACACCATCTAAAGAAAGGGAATAAGATACATATTTAGGCAAGGCAAATAAATGCCAATCTGGTTGTGCTTGTGGATTTAAAAAATCCATATTAATCAGGTTCACCTCTGTTACCATACCTAAGTCTAAAATAAATTCCATGTGTGTGCCCGTAGAATAGACCCAATTTTGATCGGGCTCCTGCCAGGATTCATAAGATGCAAAAACTCCCTGGGTCAAGGACTGAACTGGTTTTGATTTTTCTGCTACGGCGCTAATAGGAATAATTTTTTTCTTGAAGGAAACCGCAGTTACAATCTCCTCCATATTGCTAAAAATACGTTGATACGACTCTAAATAATGTTGAGGAGTTCCTGCTCGCTCTCTTAATAATTTTATTTTTTCATTCAAACATCTATTAATAAAAGTGGTTACCAATTTTTTCATTTCCGCCTTCACCGCTATATTACCATTTTGTTTTGTATAAAACATAGCCCTATCGGTATCTACTTCGGTTCGGCCAATTTGAATGGCGGCATACATTAATGGCAATCGGGCGGTTTGAACACGATTTAGTAAGGCGGCATTAGTTGCAACCGCTTTTTCGGCTTGATCAAATAATATATTATACGTAGCCAACATGCTTGTTGATAAATAAGCTTCTTTGGCATGAATCGGATCACCAAAAATGCTCAGTTTCATTTTACTGTTTTGCAAAGAGGCTTGCATGCTGTCAATATACTTGCGAATAAATTTTCCGGCTGCTCCAAAATAACCATTTAAAAATTCATCCATTACTTCTTTCTCTTCTAAATCTGGATTCCACATGAATTTAGAAATTAGATAAGATCGCAATAAAGCCATTTCTGCCGCAGGCTCATTATTCGCTTGCATAAATAATGCATTCACATTATTGTCTGTATAAAATTTTATATTGGGTTTGATGGTAAATAAATTTGGAAAAGGAGAAACAAAATTGGTAAACTGTATATTGTAATCCCATATCAATATATCTTTTGAAAGTGCGCCCCAATCTTTTAGGTCATTAGAAAACGCTTTGTCAGTAACAAATACAGGCGCCTCTCTTGTGCTTTCAATATTACATAGCATAATATTCACATTGGGTTCAATTTGAATATTTTTTGGTGCTTTTCTTGAATACCAATAAGCCAGTGTAGAAATAATTTTATTTGGAAATGCCTTGGCTACTTGATTAACAAACCAAATAATAGATCCACTTGGAACTCCTCCATATTTTTGATTTAAGGCTTTGCAATTTTCACAAGCACAATAACGATCATTGTCATCCTGACTTACAGACCAATAAGTTGCATTGGGCTTTTCTGCTATTTTATTTTTTAAACTAGCAATTAAAACTTGAAGTACTTCAGGATTAGATAAACACAATTGGGTACCGGGTCTGCGCACTCCATCAATGAGTGAATAATATTCAGGATGTGATTTGGAATAAAGTTTAGCGGGTACCAAGGTATCTAATGTATGCACAAATAAACCCCAGTCATCTCTTGATGAAAGCTTATGCCAATCAGCATAATCTTGTGGCGCCATTTGACTATACGAAGTAGTACGGTATTTTATTTTGGGATTAAAAAGTTTTTCTTTTTTTATAGCAGCTAGGCTAGTTGTTTTTGGGCTTGCTGTTTCATTCGCATCAAAACGTTTAAAACCAAGTTCCTCTAATAAGTCATACACCCCATATACTATTCCTCCTTTTAATCCGCCTACTAAAATAATTTTTTCACCCTCCATTTTATTTAAATACCCATCTTCATGTATTTTATTAAAATCAATATTTTTTGATTTTGCAAAATTTGTTTGACCCAAATAAATGGCGCTGCCTTTTATTTCTATTCCTTCTTCCACTATTTCTACACTCGAACCCGCTATGGTTAATAAATATTGTTGTAGTTTTTGTGCCGCTTGCTTTTCTATTTCTTTAGCCTGTTTAGAAAGTATGACTTTTACTTTTATATTACCTCCTGTAATTAATTCAGCACCTAGGCTCGTTGATTGTAATTGAGCGCTCACTTGACTTGGAAAAAAAGCCAATCCAGTTGCGACTATTCCGGTATTTTTTAAAAAATCTAATCTGGATAATTTTTGCTTTGGTGTATTCATAAGAATTATTTTTTAACCCAAATTGTTTAAAAAAGAGGGTTACTAAAATTAACCATTGTTTTCTTGAAATGCTAGGAGGGGGCTGTGTTTTATAAATAAAAAAGCCCCGAACAATTGTTCGGGGCTTGTGGCACCACCCGGGCTCGAACCGGGGACACAAGGATTTTCAGTCCTTTGCTCTACCAACTGAGCTACAGCGCCATCCTTTGGTTCAG
>CAINFN010000028.1 GCA_903848125.1 uncultured Bacteroidota bacterium | reverse complement strand
ATACTTTAGTTCCTACAAAGAAGTACCTGCTGCTGGAGACAAATTTTACAGCTTTGGCGGAACCGTTGGAAGCTTTGCGATCTACAACAATCAATGGAATAGATTGCTTCAATTAGAAAATAAATTGACTGGTGCAGACAACGTTAATAAAAGAGCAGCTTGTGAAATATTAAGGATTTTGGCTTTTCATCAACAAACAGATTTGATGGGAGACATGCCTTATACAGAAGCCATGCAAGGGTTAAGTAATTTGAAACCAAAATACGATACTCAAAAAAGTATTTATTTGGCCATGCTTACTCAATTAGAGACAGCTTTAAATTCTATGGATGCAACCAAAGCAAATGTTTTTGGAACAGCCGATCCTTATTTCAAAGGAGATGTTGCTAAATGGAAAAAATTTGGTTACACTTTAATGTTACGTTTAGGTATGAGAATGTCTGATGTTGAAACTGCCACTGCAAAAACTTGGGTGGAAAAAGCAGTAGCAGGTGGAGTGATGAAAGATTTCGCAGACATTGCTTATATTAAGTATGCAAACGTATCTGGACAAACCAATCCAAGAGTTCAATTTATGTTTGATGGTAACTACAATAGTCCAGGTGGAGACAATGTGGAAGGTGGAAAATGGTCTGCCACTTTTATTGATTATTTAAAGTCAACCAGCGATCCAAGATTGCCAGTAGTATCGGTAGTATGGGTACCATCAGGTACCACTTATGTAGCAAATAATACGCCAGCAACTCAACGTGGTATGGTGAGTGGAAGTATTAATACTAAGCCAGCCGATTTTGATACTTATTCAGAACCCTCTTTGTTATATTTAAATCTTGCTTCTCCTATTATTACTATGGCTCCATCTGAAGCCTATTTATTATTGGCTGAAGCGGCTTTAAAAGGTTATTCAGTGGGAACCACTGCCGAAGCTGCGTATAACAATGGAGTTAGAGCTGCCATGGCACAATGGGCGCTATGGCCAACTACAGGTATCCATTCTGGTGTGATTGCTACTTCTGCTGTGGATGCTTATCTAGCCGCCAACCCTTATTTAGCAACAGGTACAGCAGATCAACAGCTAGAACAAATTGCTACTCAAAAATGGGTATCCATGCTTGGGGATGATTATGAAGTGTATTCAAGTTGGAGAAAAAATAAATACCCAGTATTCAATTATGCGAATTGGAAGTTAGCAAGTGGTGCTTTAGTTTCTTATCCAGGTAATGTGACTGCAGGAAAAATGTGGAGAAGATTCTCGTTACCAACAGATGAGAGAAACGTAAACACTGCTAACTACAATGATGCCATTAAGAGACAAGGTTTCTCTGATGAAACTGTCGATTTACTTCAAGGTAGAATGTGGTGGGATGTGGGACCAAAAACAGGTCAAAAAAATTAACCACAAAATTCTTATATTTAGACTAGTAAAAATATTCTAAATTTAGCAAAGAAGGATTTAGTGTATACTAAATCCTTCTTTTTTATTTAACACCAATAAAAAATAATAAAATGAAAAGAAGAGACTTACTAAAATATGCAACCATACTCCCTATTGGAGCCGGCATTGCATCTTCCTTGATACCATCAGCGGCGGTAGCAAAAGCAACTGGTGCAAAAAGAGACCTGATTAAAGAATTAGGTTTACGCAGTTTTATCAATGCAGCGGGCACTTATACAGCTATGACCGCCTCTCTAATGCATGATGAAGTAATTGAAACCATTCAAGAAGCAGGAAAACATTTTGTCATGCTAGATGAAGTGCAGGACAAAGTGGGTGAAAAAATTGCCGAACTATGTCATGCCGAAGCAGCTACTGTTACTGCTGGATGTTGGAGTGCCCTGGTATTAGGTACTGCTGGAGTGTTGACAGGAATGGACATGAAAAAAGTAGCACAACTTCCTAATGTCACTGGAATGAAATCAGAAGTGATTGTACAAAAAGGACACAATATTGGCTATGTGCATGCGCTTACTAATACAGGAGCAAGCATTGTTGAAATTGAAACAGTGGATGAATTAGAAAAAGCAATCAACGACAAAACAGCTATGATGTGGTTTTTAAATAGCTACGCTCCTTTTGGAAAAATCATGCATGAAGAGTGGATAGCCATTGCAAAAAAACATAAGATACCAACCATGATTGATATGGCTGCAGATGTACCGCCAGCAAGCAATTTATGGAAGTACAACGAATTAGGTTTTGACTTGGTTTGTGTATCGGGTGGTAAAGCCATGAAAGGCCCTCAAAGCGCTGGTATATTAATGGGTAAAAAAGAATTAATTGCAGCAGCTCGTTTGAGTGCACCACCAAGAGGTGGCAATATAGGCAGAGGAATGAAAGTGAATAAAGAAGAAATCTTAGGCATGTATGTGGCAGTTGAAAAATACATCAATATGGATCATGATGCAGAATTAAAGGCATGGGAAGCTAAAATAGAAGTGATTAAATCTGCAGCTACTTCAGTCAATGGAGTCATCACCGAAGTAACTGTTCCGCCTATTGCCAACCATACACCAACGCTATCTATTACATGGGATGCAGCAAAAGTAAAAATTACCAATAAAGATTTAATGTTAAAACTAAGAAACGGAAAACCTTCCATTGAAGTAATGGCCAATACAACAGGAGTAAACATTACGGTGTTCATGTTAAAAGATGGAGAAGAAAAAATTGTTTCAAAACGTATTAAAGAAGAACTTGCATTAGCAGCTTCTTAAAATTTAAAAAAATAATAAAATGAAAAAATACTTATTACTATTAGTTGCGTTTTTTTTAGTTGCCTCTAGTATGCAAGCACAAGTATACAGTCTAGTGATTAAAGGAGGTCAAGTAATTGATCCTAAAAATGGCATCAACGAAGTGATGGATGTTGCGGTGTTAGATGGTAAAATAGCGAGCGTTGCAAAAAATATAGATGCAAGTAATGCGAAGCAAGTGATTAATGCAAAAGGCATGATTGTGGCGCCAGGATTGATTGATATACATGGACACGTTTTTGCAGGCACTCAATTAGATCGTGGTTTAAGTGATGGCAATAGTGCGTTGATGCCAGATGGCTATACTTTTAGAGTAGGTGTTACCACTATAGTAGATTGCGGAGGTGCAGGATGGAAAAGTTTTCCAACCTTTAAGAAAAATGTAATTGATGTAGCACAAACAAGAGTGTTGTCTTTCTTGAATATTGTAGGAGAAGGAATGCGTGGTGGTGCTTATGAACAAGATCCAAGAGATATGGATCCTAAAATGGCAGCCTATGTTGCTAAGCAAAATAAAAAAGACATTGTTGGTTTTAAAGTGGCCCATTTTGAAAATGCAGAATGGACACCAGAAGACAATGCAGTAGCGGCTGGTAAATTAGCAAATTTGCCTGTAATTGTTGATTTTGGTGGAGATGATACGCATGCTCCATTATCTATTGAAGAATTATTTTTTAAGCATTTAAGACCAGGCGATATCTATACCCATACATTTACAGAGTTACAAAGAAGAGATCCAATTGTAGATCTTACTACGCGTCAATTAAAACCTTTTATAAAAGATGCCCAAGCAAGAGGTATTATTTTTGATGTAGGGTTTGGTGGTGGAAGCTTTGCTTTTAATCAAGCATTGCCTGCCATTAAAGCAGGATTTTTTCCTAATACCATCAGTACCGATTTGCATACAGGAAGCATGAATGGTGCCATGAAAGACATGTTAAATGTAATGTCTATTTTCATGACCATGGGTATGGATGTGCCAGCTATTATACAAGCAAGTACTTGGTCTCCAGCCAAAGTGATTAAAAGAGAAGAATTAGGTAATTTATCCGTAGGCAGTGGTGCAGATATTGCTATTATAGGCATACGTGATGGAAATTTTGGATTCTTTGACATACTTGGATACAAAGTAGAAGGAAAGCGAAAATTTGAGTGTCAGGCCACCATCAGAAATGGCAGAGTGGTATATGACTTAAATGGTTTAACTACCCCTATAAATCTAGCTAAGAAATAAGAAAAATAAAGTAGATTGCTGTTACTATGAAGGTTGAAAATATACTATGTTGCGATTGGGGAACCAGTTCCTTTCGGTTAAGGTTATTAAATTTGAAAGGAGAAGTAGTAGCGGAGACCAAAAGTGATCAAGGAGTTTTAGCAACACATGGATTATGGGAAAAGCTAGAAGAAGCAGAAGCAACAAAAAGGTTTAATTTTTATTTAGCTTATATAAGAAACCAAATGGCATCATTACATTGTAATGATGCCATTGATGTTTTAAGCCTACCTATCGTCATTTCTGGTATGGCCAGCTCAAGTATAGGTATGAAAAATTTACCCTATACCAACCTCCCATTTAATTTAAATGGATCAGTAGGTTATGAAGTGATTGTACAGGAAAATAAAATTCCAATATTATTGGTAACAGGAGTAGCCTCCGATGAAGATATCATGCGAGGTGAAGAAACACAAATAATGGGTTTATTTCACTTATCCACTTTACAAGAAATACTACCAAGTAAAGGGCTGTATATATTACCAGGTACCCATTCAAAGCACATAGAAATAGAAAATGGATTAATGGTCAATTTTAAAACTTTTATTACAGGAGAACTTTTTCAACTATTACAAGCAGAGGGTACTATTGCAAAATCAATCATAGCAAGCAAAGGCGATACTATTCATGATTTAAAATACGCTACGGCTTTTGAAAAAGGAGTGATGCAATCTAAAAATGGTTTGCTGCAAAATGAACTCTTTAAAATTAGAGCAAACGATATTTTAAATAAGGTATCTAAGGAACAGAATTACTATTATTTAAGTGGCTTATTAATTGGGAACGAATTAGCATATTTAGCTGCAGGTGATCAATTAAAAAATAAAATAGTAATTGGAGCAAGTGATCAATTGGCCAGTTATTATAATCAAGCGTTAATCACTTTGGGATTAGAAGCAGATAGTATCATTATAGAATCGGCTCAATTTGAAAAGGCAACCGCAATGGGTCAATTGGCCGTGTATAAAAATTATGCTCAAATAAAATAAAAGATGGAAAAGCAAACATTTTCTTGGGAACTATTTAATAAAATGCCCCTCATTGGCATCATTAGAAACCTAAGCATCGAAGATATAAAGTATGCAATGGAACTGTTTGCAGAGGCGGGTTTCACCAATGTAGAAGTAACTTTAAATACTAAAAATGCCACGGAAGCCATTGAGTACATGGTTCAACAATACGCAGGAAAAATCAATATAGGCGCTGGAACCGTTTGCACATTAAGTGATTTAGAAATGGCTGTAGATGCAGGGGCGCAATTTATAGTGAGCCCCATCATTAAAAAAGAAGTCATTGTAAAAAGTGTAGCCATGGGCATCCCTATTTTCCCTGGTGCCTTTACGCCTACCGAAATTTATGAGGCCTGGGAATTAGGAGCGCCCATGGTAAAGGTATACCCAGCAGGATCATTAGGACCTGACTATATTGCAAGTGTATTATCACCCTTAAATGCAATCAAATTATTACCCACTGGAGGCGTGAATGTAAGTAATGCAAAAGCCTTTATGAAAGCGGGCGCTAGTGGACTTGGGGTAGGTTCTGAACTCTTTAATAAAAAAATCATTGCATCCAGAGATAAAAATAATTTGTTAGCCCATTTTGATTTATTTAAAAAAGAAATGGAAAACATATAATGGTATATATAATTAAAAGTACGCGTGAATGAAAAAAATAAAAAACTATAGGTGGATAATTCTTGCTTTATTATTTATAGCTACTTGTATTAATTATTTAGATCGTCAAATTATAGGATTATTAAAACCTTATTTAGAAAAAGAATTTAGTTGGACAGAAACCGATTTTTCGCATATCGTTATGGCTTTTACAGCCGCCTACGCCCTTGGCTTATTGATAATGGGAGGCATGATTGATAAACTAGGAACAAAAATTGGTTATAGTTTATCAGTTGTGGTTTGGAGCACTGCAGCTATGTTTCATGCCATTGCAAGATCTGTTTTTGGATTTAGCATTGCTAGGGTGTTTTTAGGATTGGGTGAGGCAGGACACTTTCCTGCAGCAGTAAAAACAGTGGCAGAATGGTTCCCAAAAAAAGAGCGTGCATTGGCAACTGGCATTTTTAATGCAGGCACAAGTGTGGGGGTAGTCATCGCATTGCTATTGACCCCTTATATCTTTGCACATTATGGATGGCAAAATGTATTTTGGATAACAGGTTCGCTTGGTTTTGTTTGGCTAATCGCGTGGTTGTATTTTTATGAGGTACCAAGCAAACAAAATAAGTTAACCACTGCCGAATTAGCTTATATCGAATCGGATGCAACAGCCAACCCAACTATAAAACAAAACATACCTTGGCGCAGGTTATTTTATTACAAACAAACCTGGGCTTATGTGACTGGTAAATTTTTAATAGATCCTATTTACTGGTTTTTCCTTTTTTGGCTACCCTCCTATTTCTCAAGCACTTTTAATTTAGATCTAAAAAAGCCAAGCTTAGAATTGATGATTATTTATGGTGCTACTACCATTGGAAGTATACTAGGTGGCTATTTTTCATCGGTATTGGTAAAACGAGGTTGGCCAGTCATCAAAGCGCGTAAAACAGTTTTATTCCTTTTTGCAATCATTGAACTTTCAATACTCAGTGCACAATACATATCCAATGTTTGGATGGCTGTAATACTTATAAGCACTGTAGTAGCAGTACATCAAGCCTGGGCCACCAATATATTTACTTTAGCCTCAGATATGTTTCCAAAGCAGTCTGTGAGTTCGGTGGTAGGCATAGGTGGAATGGCAGGCGCTATTGGAGGTATTTTATTTCCCATTTTTATAGGCCATGTTTTAGATAGCTATAAGTTAGCTGGTAATATCACGGCAGGTTATAATTTAATTTTTACCATTTGTGGTTTCACTTATTTAACAGCATGGGTGATTATTCATTTCTTAACTAGCAATACAAAGCCAATCGAAAATATTTAACTTATGAAAAGAAGATCAATTTTAAAAGGACTTACGCTAGCCCCTCTAGTCATTGGCGCTAGCTCAATTAAATCAATCGCTGCAACAGCTTCCGTCAATGAAAATAATTTATTAAATGAATTAGGCGTACGCACTTTCATTAATGCCGCAGGCACGCTCACTTATATGAGTGGAAGTTTGATGCATCCCGAAGTAGTAAAAACAATTAAAGATTCTTCTACTCATTTTTGTATGATGGATGAATTGCAAGATAAAGTAGGTGAAAATATTGCTGCAATGGTACATTCCGAAGCTGCAACAGTTACCTCGGGTGCCTTTTCGGCCATGACCCTAGGATTAGCAGGTATCTTAACAGGAAATGATTTAAAAAAAGTAGAACAATTACCTCATTTAGCTGGCACGGGTATGAAGTCGGAAGTGATCTGTCAAAAATCACACGACGAAAGATACAATCATGCTTTTTTAAATACTGGATGTACTATTGTAACAGTAGAAACTTTAGAGGAATTAGAAAAAGCGATCAATGAAAAAACTGCGATGTTACATTTTTTAAACATTGCAGCAGATAAAGGAAAAATAAACCACGCAGATTGGTTGGCAGTAGGAAAAAAATATAAAATCCCAGTATCCATTGATATCGCAGCAGACGTACCCCCTGTTTCTAATATTTGGAAATTTAATGATATGGGATTTGACTTGGTGTTTTTATCTGGTGGAAAAGCGATAAGAGGACCACAAAGTGCAGGTTTACTAATGGGGCGTAAAAATATTATTGAAGCAGCAAGATTAAGTGCACCACCCAGAGGCTTTAATGTAGGACGTGCACACAAAGTAAATAAAGAGGAGATTTTAGGCATGTATGTTGCCTTAAAAAAATACATCGCAACCGATCATGAAAAAGAATGGAGTCAGTGGGAGTCAGAAATTAACTTTATTGAAAATGAAGTAAAAAATATTAAAGGCATCAGTACTAAAATCGTTATCCCAACTTTAGGTAATATCACTCCCAACCTTATTATAAATTGGAATCCAACACATATCAATTTAACCGGAAAGGATTTAAGAGAAGCATTACGTAATGGGAATCCTTCTATTGAAGCTGGATTTGCTGGGCTACCATTGTACCCCAATCAAGCTGGTTCAGAATCAATTGATCCAACAATAGCAGCTACTTTAAAAGGAGAAAATAGAGTAACTATAACAGTTTGGATGTTACAGCAAGGAGAATATAAAATCGTAGGAAAAAAATTAAAAGAGGCGTTTAACAATGCCCTGGTTTAATTTTTAGATTTAATATATTGTTCTCTCATCACGCTAGCCGTTTTATGATCACCGGTATGACTCCAACCTGGAGGCATAAAAATATAAAGGAACTTATTAAGTAAGCCTGGCGCCTGGTAAATATCTTTACCTAATGCTACGAATTCCCCAAAATAAGCATCTAAAAAACTATTGGGCTTCATAGGTCGTGTAATACCATATTCAACAATTACCTCTGTTTCTTCTTTTTGGTAAGTTTTAAAAACCTTATCCCAAATATTTAAAAGATTGCAAAAATTGGTATCCATATACAAAGGATTTCTAGCATGGTGCACTCTGTGATGAGAAGGTGTTAGAATAAAGTTGCCTAAGAAACCCAATCTTGCATTTTTAATCACCGTGTCGCCAATATGAATAAAAGAACCCCATGTGCCATCAATAAACATAATTACAAAAAGCATAGGTGGTGGCACGCCAGCCAAAATACAGATAGAGGTTCTAATCACATCGGCATAAGGTCCTTCTAAAAAAAAGTGAGACCAGGAGATAGCCAAGTGCATACTTTCAGGAGCGTGGTGCGTTGAATGCAAGCACCAAAACAACCTCACTTTGTGACCCAAATAATGGTAAATAAAATGGGCGAATTCCCAAATGATGTAGCCATAAATTAACCAATACCAGGTAAATTCAATATGCATAATGGCATATTTTTCAAATAAACCTATACATATAATTGACATTCCTATTGAAATATATCTGCCAAGAATGGAATTGAGTATATAAGTAAAAAAAGGAATTTTATAGTTAACCACATTGAATTTTCTATACAATAAACCTCTAACAAGCTCTAATATTAATACAATAGGCAAAATAGGCTGTATCACGCTTGTAATACCATCATAGGTAAGCAAAGAATTGTAGTTGCCTTCATTAATAAGCTTAATTAAGCCACCCATGCCAAAGAAACCTTTTATTTGCTCATACACAATGTTGAAAAATTCCATACATCTATTTTTAAATGAAAATGAATTAATTATAATTCAGTAACAAATTACAAAATTATAATTAAAAAAAGAAAATAACATACACTTAATTCTGTTGAATTAAAGGTTACAATGATTAAGATGAATTAGTTTCTAAAATCAATATTATTAAAGATAGAAAGCCTAATTACATCCATATTGGAATAACTATTTTTAGCGTTGAGTTGCTGAAAAACATTGGTATAGCCAACTTGTAAAATATTGTCTTTATTTAAGAAATAATAAAAACCTAGTGATAGTCTGTTTTGATCAAACGTATTGTACACAATATTTTTTCCAGCATTAAAATAAATTTCATTGGAAGCGATAAAAGATAAGCTGCCTTTTTGATATTTATGTTTGGTTAAAGGAAACTGTTTTAAAATATAATACCTAAAACGATAAGTTAAATCATAATTAGAAGAAGGCGCATCATTGAAGGCAGTTTGTTTAAATCGTTCTTCGAGGCGCAACCATTGCAGCGTTTTAGCATGATCAGTTTCGGTATTTAGTTGTACCATTTCCCATGGTCGATACTCATTAAGGTGATAGGAGGTACCCGGTGAATGAACTTGATTGATATAAGTAAAAGCGCCTACTAATTTTAAATTGTTTTTTGTATAATAAGTAACCCCTAATGAAGATTCTGATGCATAGAATGATTTATAATAACCATCCGTTAAATTTAGCTGAACCCCAGCCCAAGAACCCCAATTTTTGGTGTACCTATTTTGATTTAAATAATCAAACCAAGTTTGTTGCCCATATTGAACTTTAGTCGTTTGTGCTTGAACAAAAACGAAGGAAATTATTGCCAAAAAAAGTAAAAAAAATCTGATGCGCATAGGTTTGAAAAAACGCTAAAATAGTACTATTTATATGATTTAGTATAGTAAGCTCACTTAAAATGAAGTCGAAAATAAATAGGGTGCTCATTTTAACTTAATCGTATATTATTATCTTTTTTTATTTAGAATTAAACTAATATTAAAAATTAAAGTCTAACCACTAATCAGCAGATAAATTACTTATAACTGATTGATTGCCAATGCCAAATTTTGCTTTTAACAAAAAACTTTATGCTTTATCTAATGTGATCAAAAGAAGCCTATTGACTTGTTTTTTGGCCTTCATAGGTGGCATTTTATATTCTAGTCCTATTTATACAAGAATAGATACTTTACCCCAACAAATAAATTTTCCTATCAGTAAAGTGATTAATGAAAAAGATTTAACCGATATTTTTCATTCCATTATAAAAAAAAGATTTGATTCAACAAATTTAAGAGTAAACAATAAATATCATTTTTCTTTATTACCTGCATTAGGCTATACTTTACAAACAGCTATGGCAGGTGTAGTAAGTACTAATATTGGATTTTATAATCACCAAGATAGTAATGCAAAAATATCAACTATTACAAGTAGTATTACCTATTCTGAATACAACCAAACTATACTTCCATTATACGCTGATATTTGGTTAAAGAAAGACAAGATTAATTTCATCACCGATAATAGATACATTGCTTATCCATCCAATATTTATGGATTAGGGGGAAGAACCGACCCTAATAGAGCGCACACCATTAACTTTACTGGGTTAAAATTACACGATAAGGTTTTAATTTCATTCGCAAAAAACTGGTTGGTAGGTGCAGGTATTTATTACGATCAATTCTGGGATATTGCGGTTGTTGATCCTACTACCAAAAGAATCAATACATTAATTGAAAAAGAGTTAAGTCATAATGAAATTGCTGTAGGTCCAGTTTTCAATGTATTATATGATTCCAGAACCAATCAAATTAATGCCGCAACTGGAACTTATTTTAATGTGAATATAAGGGATAACTTACCAGTATTAGGAAGTGGAAATTATTGGCAATCTTTATTAATTGATACAAGAAAGTATTTTAATTTTCCTCACGGTTCTCGAAATACATTGGCATTTTGGAGTTACGAATGGTTAACCTTAGGAGGTACACCACCCTATTTATTAAAACCTGCAACAGGTTGGGACGATCAATACAATACTGGAAGAGGCTATATACAAAGCAGATTTAGAGGTAATAATATGTCTTACTTAGAATCAGAATATCGATTTGCTCTATCCAAAAATGGATTATTTAGTGGTGTAGTTTTTATAAATGCAGAGAAATTTTCAGACGAACTTTCAAGTACTTATAAAGAAGTATTACCAGGTTATGGACTTGGTCTAAGAATAAAATTAAACAAATTTGCTAAAACAAATATTTGTATAGATTATGGCTTTGGGAACAATAGCTCACAAGGTTTTTTTGTGAATCTTGGTGAAGTATTTTAAGACTACTGAAATGCAAGCTTACATTGATACCAATTAGCAATGACTTTATTCATGGTATTGAAACCACCACCAGGGCGCATCCCGCCTCCACCGCGCATGCCACCTCCTCTCATACCACCACCCATTCCCCCCATTCCTCCTCCACCACCCATGCCACCTCCTCCCATTCCACCGCCACCCATTCCGCCGCCACTGCCACCGCGCATACCACCTTCACTTCTTCCTTCGCCTCCCGCAGTTGGTCTATTTTCTGATCTGTTGGTCGTATTCAACACAATCCCCACACTTAAACTAGGTGCATTTTTAGCAGTAAAGGTTTTATTGTAAATATGTTTAATGGGAATAATAGATTCAAAAACAAGATTTCCAAAAGCATCATAATTAATTCCTAATTTAATGGCTGTTGTATCAGAAACATCATATACTCTATTGTCCATATTAATAAAACCAAAAGTTTTAAAAATATCCTTATCCATTAAAAGTTGTTTTTTAAAATTTACCTGGTCGCCCCTTTTATCACCACCCATCATTTTTATTGTATTGTTGTTACGATTTGCTTCTACCACTTCATTGGCAGGAAAGCTAAGCCCCATCGACTTGTTAGTTTTTCCTTTTGTATCAATAAATACCGAAATACCTTCTCTTAAAATTCTCATTTGAGTGGATTGATCACTAGTAGCAACGCTAACATAAATATTAGTATTGTCATTGGTGATATTATATTGTAATTCCCCATCTTCAGAACCAAAGCGCAAGGGTAAATTCCAATCAATAGAATTTCCGTCTGCAACAATGCGTGTTTCTTGAAAATTACCTAATGGATACTCTTTAGGACTACAATTGCTTAAAGTAAAAAGTAACAATAAGCCTATAAAAATGGAGTAGTTATTTTTCATAATAGAAATTTTATAAAATGTATTAACAGCTTTTAAAAGTCAAAGCCCTGCAATACAGGGCTTTGACTAGAAATTAGTTTTTAAATAATTAAAATCTAAAGTTATTTATTTCCCAACTACCTTATACTTTAAAGTATTGTTCTCAATAAATTCTTCAAAAAATACATTATTGCTTGAAACAAAATATTTACGATTGTTAACTATGACTGCCTTACAATCTGTTGGTAACGCATCTACAATATCTCCAATATTTAATTGTACTGCAGGCGTCATTGAATTTACAGTAGGAGCATTGGGTGCAGTATTTTGAACGGAAGCATCTTGTGTGTTTTCATTGGTATTTAAAACACCATTTAAACCGGCTATCAAATACCAAATGGTACCATCTTCTTTAACATACTCTTTGTAATAAGTACCATTGTATTCAAAATATTTTTCGTTATTGACTACCACTACTTTGGCTTCTTTAGGTATTCTTGGAACACTTGCCCCAACTGGTGCTTGAACTACTTCATATTGATTTTCATTTTGACGATAGTAAATACCACTATGGTAGTAATAAGGGAAGCCTCCAAAATTAAAGCCCCAGTAGCCATAAGGTAAAGCCCCAATAGAAATGCCAAATGGAGGAAAAATACTGCCATAATACCCACCATAATAACCATAAAACAAACCATCATAAAAATAATATGGATACCCTCCAAAGCTTAGTCTCATAAAATATCTAGGGATGCTTCTATACATTCTGCCTCCAGCAATGCCTAAATGAGCTCCTCCACCTACACCAGCGCCAACGCTCATAGATGATCTCACTCCAACACTATTTGACCTGATTCCTACACTTGTAGAAGCACGAACATTGCCTCCACTAAAGCCGCTACCGCGACCAAATCCGCCACCGCCACCTCTTCCGCCTCTTTGTGCTTCTAGGGTAGTTGTAGCAACCACCAACAATAAAGTGGTAACCACTGCAATTACATTTTTAATCTTTCTCATATTTAAGGTTTTAAAATTGTTATCAATCAATTTCTACTTATTAGATTGTACTTTGAATCAATAGTTTAAAGCTAAGTCGATTTTACAAAGTTAAATCAATATAAAAAATGTTAACAAAAATTTTAACCGATTTAAGTAAATCTTAAGTAAAAATATTCAACTATGAATGTCTTTCCCTTTTGGGGATTGCCTTTAATTGGCCTCAAATTTAATATAAAGCAGATTATATTTGCAGTATGGGGCAGAAAAAATTAATCAAATTTGCAGCTATCAAGAGCTATGAGAATGTATTGGAATATCCACAGGGGATGCCTGGGAAATGGAATGCCTTTTTTGAAAAACTAGCCACTGGACCCTATCCCATTTCATTGGATACACTTGAAATGAGGTCTAGTATTAGTCCAAAAAGCGGAACTCCTGCCCAACCCCTAACTTTAGAACTAGCTTGTGGTAGAGGAGAGTATGCGGTGGGTTTAGCACGCCTATTTCCTGAACAAAATTTTTTAGGATTAGACATCAAAGGCAATAGAATTTGGAAAGGTGCCAGCATTGCAAACAAGGACACCATCAAAAATGTAGCCTTTGTTAGAACCCAGATAGAGCAAAGTATTCAATATTTTGCCAAAGAAGAAGTAAGTGAAATATGGATTACTTTTCCCGATCCTCAATTAAGATTATCCAAAGCTAAAAAAAGATTAACCCATCCACAGTTTTTAAGGCTTTACCAGCAGTTTCTACAACCCGGTGGCATAGTGCATTTAAAAACAGACAGCCCTAATTTATACTTGTTTACTAAAACTGTAATTGAACTATACGGACTTACCCTTATTACTGCGACCGATGATGTGTATGGATCAGCCTTTATGCAATCAGATCAATGGGATGAAAGATGCGCTATTAAAACATATTATGAGGGATTGAATATTGCAAGTAGTAATCGCATTCATTATATACAATTTCAAATTGATAAAGCATTACCCATTGCAAAAGATGAAACCTTAAAAGAAATGATTGCTGCATTTGAAGTAACAGAAACCCATGATGCAAAAAGGGAAAGAACCCATCCAAAAACAGAAGAATAGAAGATGAACTACACACCAAAGACTAAAGATTTTTTTCAAAATGTGTTTGATGTAGTGCGTCTTATTCCCAAAGGTCGTGTGACCAGCTATGGCGCTATTGCAAAATATTTAGGAACAGGTGGAAGCTCGCGCATGGTGGGCTGGGCCATGAATGCATCACATGACGTGAAACCTAAAGTGCCTGCGCATAGAGTAGTCAATAGAAATGGCATGTTAAGCGGTAAAGCGCATTTTGCAACGCCTACTTTAATGCAAGAGCTACTTGCCAAAGAAAAAATAAAAGTGAATAACGAAAACATTGTAGATTTCGAAAAACATTTCTGGGACCCAGTTAAAGAATTAGGACTTTAATAACTTAAAGTATAATAGCTACTGTCTAATTATAATAAGGCTTGATCATCATATACACCAAGGGGCCAGTAACTGCTACATAAAACCATATAGGCCACATTCTTTTAGCTTTTCTTTTATGGTCTTCAAATTCTCCAGTTAACCCACGGTAAGCCGTGAATAAGATAAAAGGCAAACTAGTAGCTGCTAAAATGATATGTGTCGCTAATAATATAAAATACATGCCTCTTGTATTGCCCACTAGGGCTAATTCCGCAACACTCACAATGCCATCATGATCGGTATCTCCAAACTTAGTTTCGCCTGCAAATAAATGATGGGCGATATAACTTACTAAAAAAAGTACCGATAAAAGTAAAGCGGTAAGCATTATATTTTTATGCGCTACATATTTTTTTTGTTTTACTGCCACCAATGCAGCTATTAATAAAACAGCTACCGTCGCATTTAATAAAGCATTCACCAACGCAAAAATATGTTTGTCAAAAGGCAGGTCAACTACTAATGTAAATTTGCTTAAAAAAGTAACGGCCACTAGTACTACTACCGAAAATATACCAATCAACCATTTTGCTTGTTGGTCATTCTTTTTTATTACAGGAGCTAACATAATTTATTATTTTGTTTTATTAAACTTTGTATTAAAATAATATACAAAACCACTCACCATCAATACAATCAATAACCACAACCAGCTAAGGTCTATAATTTGTTGGAACACTTCGTTTTTCTTAGTCTTGTCTTTTTCCAACATTAAATAGCCTACATCCTTGGCTAACTTTAATAGAGAAGCGGAATCTAAACCACCATAATATCCGCGCACCTGCATTTTTTTATCAATTAAAATAAAACGGCTAGTATGTACAAAATCTGGACTAATAGGTTCTTGACTAAATTTATCTACTTTTAATTCTTCAAAAGCAAACTTATAAATGGAATCTCGATTGCCTGTTAGCAACCACCAATTGTCCGAAACCACACCCATCTTATTCGCGTAGGCTCTTAATACTGGAACACTATCTCGCACTGGATCTACACTGATAGACATAAACTGAACAATGCTTGTATCAATTCTATTTCTAACATCTCCCCCCTTTGAAAAAGAAGCTTGCAACTTACTCATGTTGTTTGTAAGCTTTGGGCAAATGCTACCACAACTTGTAAAGAATAAATCAAGAATAATTATTTTACCTTGTTGATCATAAATAGAAACAGAATCGCCCAATTGATTCACTAAATGTATATTCTTGGTTTTATGCCAAATACTGTCCGATTTTTGCTTGCCGTCTACTACTTGCTCTATAACTGTATCTAGTAAGTAATGACGAGGCATGGCTACTGCATTTTCACTAGCCGATTTTAACCACAAATAACAAGCCAATGGCATAAAAAAAGCAATAAGTAAACCGTAGAAAGATTTTTTTGACATTTTGTAAATTTAAAAACCACCCCAGAGATCGGAGTGGTTTAATTTATTCTTATTAGGTATAAGTTTAACTTTAAACCTGCCGTCTAGTAATAGGGAGCTGGTTCTGGTTTTGTAGCTTCTTTTTTTGTTTCTACCGTTTCATGTTTTGTTTCAACTGCTTCATGCTTTGCTGCTCCATGCTCCTCTTCTTTCTTTTCTACTTTAATAGTAGCTTGTTCTTTAAAATAAGGATTATAGTCGTTACGCAAATTTCTAAAAGAATTACCATCCCATAAAAAGGCACCAATAAACCATACGAATAACATTAATGGCACGACGATGGTCATGATTAAGTTTTTTACTTCATGCTTTAAGTGCATAAAATAAGCAACGATGTAAAATGCCTTAGCCATCATTAAAATGACAATCGTTCCTTTAATCGCTAATTTTAAAGCCATTGAAGTCATGCTAATCATCCAAAAGCCTAAGATTAATTCAATGATCGTAAATACCGATAAAATAATCGTTACTTTCTTAATTTCCGCCATGGCTTCTGCGTTATGCGGTTCTTGATCTGTGTGTGAATGTGACATATAAATTTTTGAATACTAATTATAATAAATAAAAGATAGTAAATACAAATACCCAAACTAAATCTACAAAGTGCCAGTACAACCCAGCCTTTTCAATCATTAAGTAATGACCTCTTTGTTCAAACTTATCCATCAAAGTCATGATCAACATAATAATGTTAATGACCACTCCACTAAATACGTGAAAGCCATGAAACCCTGTGATGGTAAAAAAGAAATTAGTAAAGTTGGTAGAGCTCGCGGTGCCATCTGCATTTAAAAATGGATTCATACCCCACCAAGCGCCTTCGCTGTGTAAATGATTCCACTCCCAAGCTTGGCAACTTAAAAAGGCAATACCTCCAATAATAGTTAATATCATATTCCTCACCACCCCTTGCTTGTCCATATTTTTACCAGCATGTACTGCTAAAACCATGGTTACAGAGCTAATGATTAAAATAAAAGTCATGATACTTACAAACACCAAAGGTGCATGTACCCCTTCTGGAGCAAATGGGAAACTTCTAAAAACTTCATTGGAATTGGGCCATCCATTAGTTGAAAAACGGACT
>CAINFN010000027.1 GCA_903848125.1 uncultured Bacteroidota bacterium | reverse complement strand
TTAAATATATAATGATTAGTAATTCAATATTCTCCATTCATTTGGATAATAATTATTGGATCTATTAGGCAACAATTTTGCCCATCCAAGTCGTATATTTTTATAAGTAAGCGCATGCCAACCCTTCCCCGTAGGGAAATGCAAATCGGCCCTTCTTAAATATTGCAAAGCGGTTAACTCATCTATTGCCAATGTCTGATAAGGCAAATTGGACCAGGTACTCATCGCTAATGCATGGGAAGGTATCAAATCGGCACCTTTTATTTCACCTAAGCTTAGCCCCATTTTTTTTATATACAAATGATTCATCAGTCCATTTAATTCTTGTTGAAACAAATTTGGTAAGGCAAGAATGCTATTTTGATGATTGATTAAATCATAATTTTCTGGAACTTCAAAATGACTTTTTAGTACCTCTAATTCTTTTTTTGATGCAGCAATACTAGTTGCCTTTGTATCATAATATCCGCTGTTTGTAGAAACTTCTTTTTTAAAAACTGTAATAAAAAAACCCTCCCCTTTTACTTTGTCAGGATAAAATCGAAATCCCTGACATTTATTTTCTTCACTATAAGTTTCAACGATGTTCCAATGGGCGGGAATTTCAAATTGAATATTTTTCATGCCTGGTAGGGAAGCAATTTGATCCATCCTCTTTTCATTTTCTTCTAAAGAATAAGAACAAGTTGAATAAATTAAATAGCCCCCTTCTTTTAAACAGCCAATGCTATCTTCTACAATTCTAGCTTGTCTTGTACTGCAATGCTGCACACTCTGCTCACTCCAATGCGCAATGGCATCCGTATCTTTTCTAAACAAGCCGCTACCACTGCAAGGCGCATCAATCATCAACACATCAAAAAAATCTGGAAGGGCTTTAAAATGGGCAGGATCATTTTGTGTAACTACTAAATTAGCTGCCCCCCATTTGGTCAGGTTCTCCACTAAAATGGCATTCCTAGGCTTTATGGTTTCGTTGGCTACGACTAAACCATTGTAAAAATAATTGGCTAATAATGTTGTTTTACCTCCAGGCGCTGCGCACAAATCAAGCACTGTGGATGGTGGCGGGTTGGGTATAATCTGTTCAAGAAGGTATTGTATAAACATACTACTCGCTTCTTGCACATAATAAGCACCCGCATGCCACAATGGATCTATAACAAACAAAGGACGTTGCTTCAAATAAAACCCATGATTACACCATGGAATAACTTCTTTATCATTTAATGATGTATGCCCAGCTAATTCAAATGGCTTAAGCGTATTTAATCTTATAGAAGTAAGCTGCTCTTGCTGTTCATGCACCTTTTCAAATGCATCCTGATCAAAACCAGGTAATCCTTGTAAAGAAGCTATGAAAGAATCTGGCAACAACGTTATTAATTTTAAAATCTAATGATAAAGTTTTCTTTTTGTTTGTTTTCTTTTTTAAGAAAAACAATTCCAATATAAAACAAGTCAACGGTAACAGACACGCGTTTGTCATTTTTTATTTCTTTCCATGCGCTTTCCATTTCGACACTCCAATGAATGTCATCAAAAATAAAGATAGCATCTTGATTTGATTTGCTTAGCAATTGATTAAAATAATCCATGGTGGGAGCATAGCTATGATTGCCATCAATAAATACAAGTCCAACTTGATCTATTTCATTTAAATACAAAGGTAAATTTTGATCAAAGTTTCCCACCACTAACTGAATATTGGTGTAGCCTAAATTTTGAAAAGTAGAACGCGCTATGTCAGCCACTTCTGGCGCACCTTCCATGGTCACTAATTTTACATTAGGCATTGCTTGCGCTAAATAGCAAGTGGTAATTCCCAAGGAGGTACCCATTTCCAAAACAGCATTGGGTTTAAAGTAAGCCACCATTCGATTGAGCAGCCTGCTGTATTTTTTAGATTTTAAAGCGCCTTTTGCTATTTGTGCTACTTTTTTAATTTTATGCGTTTGCTGCGTAGCTCCTGCACCAAGATCTAAAATAGCAATGGTTTGCTTATTTGAAAATAATTGATTGCGGTAGTTTTCTATTTTAGTAGCCCAAACCCCCTCATTTTTTTTATTGAGTACCTCTTTAATGAAAGAAAATACAAATGGAGAATGTATGCCATGCCCCTTGCCATTGGAGGCTTTAAGCAAATACCATAAATACTTGAGAAAAATAGTTAGTTTATTGTACTTCATTTTATTTCCTTTTCCAACATTCAAAATCAAAAGAATAAATATGTTTAGCGTCAGCTGCATTAGATGCTAAACTTATTTTTTTCCAATCCGAACCCAATGCTGGAAAAAAAGTATCCCCTTCCAAAGTGCAATGTACTCTTGTTAACCAAATTTTATTAGCCAATGGCAAAGCCATTTCATAAATTTCACCCCCGCCTATTACAAACAATTCCTGGTATTTAAATTTAGTAGCCAAAGCAATGGCTTCTTCCAAAGTGCTCACCACCATTACATTTTCATTCACCCAATTTTTATTGCGTGTAATAATAATATTTAATCGGCCAGGCAAGGATTTACTCCCCATTGATTCAAAAGTTTTTCGCCCCATTAAAATAGGCATACCCCAGGTTGTGTTTTTAAAAAAACGCATATCCTTAGGCAAATGCCATAACAATTGATTGTTTAAGCCAATGGCATTGTTTTCGGAAGCGGCAACTACTAGAGTAATATTCATTTATAAAAATTTATACCGCTACCGGCGCTTTAATACCAGGATGAGATTGGTAATTTTCTAAAGTAAAATCAGAAAATTGATATGAGAAAATATCTTTTACTTCTTTGTTAATTTTCATTGTAGGCAAAGGAAAAGGAGTTCTTGACAATTGAAGGTTGGCTTGCTCTAAATGGTTGTTGTACAAATGAACATCTCCAAAGCTATGCACAAAGTCGCCATATTCTAGTCCACAAATATTTGCAATCATCATGGTAAGTAAAGCATAAGAAGCAATATTAAAAGGCACGCCTAAAAAAACATCAGCACTGCGTTGATACAATTGGCAGCTTAACTTTCCATCTGCTACATAAAATTGAAACATATTGTGACATGGCATCAATGCCATTTTAGATAAATCGCCCACATTCCATGCACTTACAATAAGCCTTCTGCTATCAGGCGTTTTTTTAATTTGTTGAATCAATTCTGAAATTTGATCTATCACTACTCCATTTGCACCTTCCCAACTGCGCCATTGTTTACCATACACAGGACCTAAGTCGCCATTGGCATCTGCCCATTCATCCCAAATGCGTACCCCATTTTCATTTAAATATTTAATATTGGTATCTCCATTTAAAAACCATAGTAGTTCGTAAATAATACTCTTCAAATGCAATTTCTTGGTAGTGACCATTGGAAAGCCTTCCGCTAAGTTAAATCGCATCTGATAACCAAAACAGCTTTTAGTGCCTGTTCCAGTTCGGTCTGTTTTTTCAGCCCCGTTATCAATGATGTGTTGTAGTAAATTAAGATATTGTTGCATAGTGCAATTTACAACCAATACCTTTTATGTAGAAATCATTTTTTTGACTTGCGACGAGCCAATTCATTCCTAATTAAAAGCAGCTCCCTATTGGTTTGGCCATTAACGCTAGAATTTTCCTCAGCTCTGCGCATCAAATAAGGGATAACGTCTTGTATTGGCCCATAAGGAAGGTATTTACTTACATTGTACCCCTCAATGGCCATATTAAAAGTAATGGGGTCGCTCATGCCATACAATTGTGAAAAATGAACATGCGCATCATTATTGCTTAAATTGTTTTTAGCCATTAAATCAATAATGAGCAGATTGCTTTGCTGATTATGAGAAGCCAAAATCAAAGCGATTGAATTTCTGTTTTCAATACAATAAGCAGCTGCTGCATTAAAATCGATATCAGTTAATTCTTTATTTGATTGTATTGGAGAAGGGTATCCATTTTGCTGTGCACGCAATCTTTCTTTTTCCATATACGCCCCTCTTACCAACTTAGCGCCTAATAAAAACTTACCCTCTTGAGCAATCTTATGAGAGATTTTTAAAAAATGAAGGCGATCATGTCGGTATAACTGGTAGGTATTGTACACCACTACTTTTTCTTTATTGTATACGGCCATCAATTCAATTGCAATACGGTCAATTGGATCTTGTATCCATGTTTCTTCGGCATCCAATAAAATACCAATTCCCTTTTCCTTGGCAACGTCACAAATCGCAAACATTCTTTCCTTAACTCTATCCCAAGCTGCATCATCCACTTCGCTATCATGTACGCCACTTCTAAGTCTTGGAGCTTCATTTAATTTTTCTAACAAATCCATACTTGCTACACCTGTTAATTTAACACTAACAAATGGAACATTTTTTTGTGTAGCAGCAAACTCAACTGCTTCAATAATTTTTTCGGTAACATTATCAAAGTTTTCTTCTCCTTCTTTTGCTTCTACCCCATAATCTAAAATAACTTGCACTCCATAAGAACCTAATTGCTTGGTTACTCTTGCTGATTCTTCTAAGGTTTCACCTCCCACAAATTGATTAAAAATAGTACTACGAATAAGTCCATTTACAGGTAAGCCCGACTTCATTAAAAAGGGGGTGCATTTGGTGGCTATAGAAACTATAAAAGAGTTTTGAATTACAGAGAATAAAAAATTCGCTCTTTTTAATTCGGCATCTGATTTGTAGGCAAATGCAACTTGGGTATTGTCTAGGGATACGCTCATACTAACATTCATTCGGATTACAAATATCGGTAGTAAAATTTATACCACAAAGTAATAACTAACCTAAATTACTTGATGATTAAAAGGTTGTAAAACCATTTCACTTACTACCCCTGAAGTGGGTTGTTGACATAAAAACCATATCGATTTTGCAGCTTCTTCGGCTTGAATCATTTTTTCTCTTTGCACTCTTAAATTGATGGTATCCCAAAAAGGAGAATCCACCCCGCCTAAGTATACCTGAGTAATTCTAATTTCGGTACGTTTTAGCTCTTCCCTAATAGATTGCATCATGCCAACTAATGCATATTTACTTGCACAATAGGCAGCTGCTCCAGACATAGGGGTTTTTCCTAATATACCAGGAATATTAATGATCAACCCTTTTTTTACTTCTATCATTTTTGGAAGGATTGCTTTTACAATTTCAAAAATGCTTAAAACATTCACCTGAAGAGATGATTGCATTTCTGAAACCTGCAGCTGATCTAAAGGCTTGATAATCCCAATACCAGCAGCATTGATAAAAGTATCAAATGAAATAGAGGCTATTTTATCAATAAACAATTGAACAGCCTGTGCATCTGCTAAATCTACTTGCAAAACACGGTCGCTTGGAATTTGATTTTCCTGTGACAAAGCTTGTAATTTATCTAATTGTCGGCCAGCCATCCAAACATTAGCGCCACTATTGGTTAATAATTTAAGCAAATTTGAGCCGATGCCCCCAGTGGCTCCTAACAATAATACATTCTTATTTTTTAGCTGTTCCATAAATACTTTTAACAAATAACAAAGTAGGATTGAAATTGTTTAAATAAACAATGTAATTTTAATTTGACTAGTAAAATTCAATCATGAAAATAGTAGCAACTAAAATTTACCAATTTAAGATTCCAATGGAGCCATTTACCATTGCAACTGGTACGATGTATTTTGCTCAAAATATATTGATTAAAATAGTTACAGATGAGGGAATTATTGGATTAGGTGAATGTTCTGCTTTTCCAATGATTATGGGGGAAACTCAATTAAGCTGTTACCATCATGCCAAAGATTTTGCTGCGTATTGGAAAGGAAAAAATCCTTTAGAAATAGGGGAAAGAATGGCCGAATTAGAATTGGTTATCGCCGGCAATTATACCATTAAAAGTGCATTTGATATGGCCTTATATGATATTGCAGCAAAGGCAGCCAACCTGCCCTTGTATGCCTTTTTAGGAGGCGAGCACAAAGCCATTGAAAGTGATCTAACAATTGGCATTGACAGTCCAGAAAAGATGGCCAAGCAAGCAGTTGATTTTGTTCAAAAAGGTGTAAGGATTATAAAAGTAAAATTGGGTAAAGACCCATTGATAGATGTAGAAAGAATAAAACAAATTAGAGAATCAATTGGTTATGATACTAAATTAAGAATAGATGCCAATCAAGGTTGGGCGCCAAAAGATGCATTAAATGTATTAACATCATTGGCCCCCTTTGATATTGAATTTTGCGAACAACCTATCCATAAATATTACGACGACCAATTACCAGCTTTATGTAAAGCCTCTCCCATCCAAATCATGGCCGACGAATCTGTATTTACACATCATGATGCAAGAAAACTCATTCAACAAAAAGCATGTCATTCCATCAATATCAAGTTTGCAAAAAGTGGCGGTATTCATGAAGCACTTAAAATTCATGATGTTGCACTTGCTCATCAAATGCCTTGTATGATGGGGGGTATGCTAGAAAGCCGGTTGGCCTTAAGTGCAAAAATGCACTTTGCCATGGCCAAAGAAAATATTAAATATTATGACATGGATACTTGTTTGCTGGGTCACCTGGAAGACCCCATCACCGCTGGCGTACAATTTAATGGCATGCATTTAAGTATTGGTGATGAAATAGGCATCGGCGCCGATGTGGACCCCGCCTATTTAGCCAAATTAGAAAGCTGTACTGTATAAAACCAGGTTGCGACTTATCTAGTACAAGTTTGTATCTTTATACTACAAACAAAAAGTATGGAAGCAAGAAAAGCTAAAGATTCTTTTACCACCATGAATGAACTGGTGTTACCCAATGACACAAATACCTTTGGAGATTTAATGGGAGGCAAGCTCATGTATTGGATGGACATTGCCGCTTATTTATCTGCCTCTAAACATTGTAATTCGTCTTGTATGACTGCTTCGGTGGATAATTTAAGTTTTAAAACACCTATTAAATTAGGGAATGTTATTTGCATCGAAGCGCGTGTGACAAGATCTTTTACCACTTCTATGGAAATTCATTTGAAAGTATGGAATCAAAATATGATTTCACAAACTAGAGAATTAAGCAATGAAGCTTTTTTTACATTTGTTGCATTAGACGAAAATAAAAAACCCAAAGCAGTGCCTGCAGTTATTCCAGAGACCGAAGAAGAAATTAAATTTTTTGAAAGTGCTTTGCGCAGACGTCAATTGAGATTAATCTTATCTGGTAAAATGAAACCGGATGATGCTACTGAATTAAAAGCATTGTTTATTAAAGACTAATTATTCAACCTCCTTCAATAAATGGTGCCTTCCCTTAAGCATATACGCTTTGCTTTGCTCAATCGCATCCATCACTTGATCTAGTATCACTTCCACAGAATCGTTGTAGTCTATTATCATTGGGGCTTTAAACCTCACTGTCAAAGGGGTTCCGACTTTTTTAAAGGTGAGTCCTTTTTTTGTAAAGGCACGCCAAAAGCCATTGATTACCACAGGTACCACAATGGGCTGATTGTTTTTTATAATATGAGCTGTACCTTTTCTTCCAGGCGCAAATGGCTTAGTAGTTCCTTGCGGAAAAGTAATCACCCAACTTTTAGATAAAGCTTTATCAATTTTTTGAGTATCTACCACGTCTCTTTCTCTACTAACATCTGCTCCTTCCGCTCTCCAAGTTCTTTTAACAGTTAAAGCGCCGCCTAGTTTAAACAATCTTGTTAACCAACTGCTGTTCATGGTTTCTTCTGCAGCTACAAAAAAAAGATTGGTAAAAGGATTGAGTAAATAATATGGAATGCCTAGCTTATTAAACTTGCCCCATTTAACAGCACAAAAAATATGAACAAAAGCAATGACGTCCCCAAAATAGGTTTGATGATTGCTTACAAATAAGACATTCTTATGAGGCAGATTTTTTAAATTTTCGGTGCCTTCAATTTCAACGGTATTAAATAGCGCAAGACCTGGGTAAGTAAATAAACCTACCACACCATAAATAACCGAACGAAAAATCCGAATATGTTTTAATCGATCCAAAAGAGTCATAAATAGTAGTAGCTAGTTAGAAGTGCAATATAATACATAAATTTTTAGTGGTCTTTCACTGTTTAAACAACAAATAGTACCTTTAGCCAATGGAAAAATCTGCAGTAATTTTTGACATAGATGGATTACTTATCAATAGTGAGCCATTGTGGAACAAAGCCGCCACTGAAATTTTTAGGCAATACGGCATTCAATTAAATGAAGAACAATATGCCATTACCACCGGACTTCGTTCAAAAGAATTTGTTGCCCATTGGTTACTCTTACATAAAGTACCTGCCTCAGAATTTGACAGAGCAGAACAAAAAATTATTACGCTTGCTTTAGATATGATTGATAAAGAAGCGACCTTAATGCCAGGCGTACAAAATGTATTTGAATTTTTTATAAAAAAAGAATTTAAAATGGGATTGGCCACTTCATCGCCCATTGAATTAATAGAATGGGTTAAGGATAAATTAGGTATAAGAAGTTATATCCATGCAAGTTGTTCGGCACAACAGCTGCCATTTGCTAAGCCACATCCACAAGTATATTTAGATTGTGCGGCTGCCATGCATACCAATCCATTGGCATGTATTTGTTTTGAGGATTCCTTTTATGGTATGATTGCTGCCAAAGCGGCAAGAATGACCTGTGTGGTAGTGCCTTCAGCCGAACATTTAAAGCTAGAACACTGGGGTGCAGCCGATTTAAAACTAAGTTCCTTACAAAATTTTGGCGCCTTACATTTTAACAGGCTAAATCAATAAACTTAAAGGCCAAATAAATACGGCTGCTTGAGTAAAATAAAATAAATTGCAGGCATAGATGGAATTAGCAAAAAAGGTCATAGGTGTTGAACTGGATCTCTTTGAAAAACATTTCAAAGAAGCAGTAAAAAGTAGGGTTTCCTTACTGGACCGAATCATGCAATACATTGTAAAACGAAAGGGCAAGCAAATGCGCCCCATGTTTGTTTTATTGTCTGCCAAATTACATGGCGAAATAAATGATGCTTCTTATAGAGCCGCCTCCTTAGTAGAACTTTTACATACCGCCACTTTAGTTCATGATGATGTAGTAGATGATGCTTTAGAAAGAAGAGGTATGTTTTCCATCAACGCTTTATGGAAAAATAAAATTGCAGTGTTGGTGGGCGACTACTTGTTGTCAAAAGGTTTATTGCTATCCTTAGAAAATAAAGACTTTACCATCCTAACCATTTTATCGACAGCTGTAAAAAAAATGAGTGAGGGAGAATTGTTGCAGATAGAAAAAACAAGGAATTTAAATTTTGACGAATCTATCTATTATGAAATCATCAATGGCAAAACAGCTTCCTTATTGGCATCAAGTTGTGCTGCAGGAACTAGTTCGGTTACTCAAAATGAAGATGTGATTCAAAAAATGCGTGAGTTTGGTGAAAATGTAGGGATGGCGTTTCAAATAAAAGATGATTTATTTGATTACGGAGAGGCAAGTATAGGAAAGCCCACAGGCAATGATATCAAAGAAAAAAAATTAACCCTACCGCTAATTCATATTTTACAAAAAGTAAGCCCTTCTTTAAAAAAAGAGATCATCTACATTGTAAAAAACAACAATAACAATAAAGACAAAGTAAAATTTGTTATAGACCACGTGGTACAATACGGAGGTATTGATTATGCTACTAATAAAATGTTTGAATACCGTGACAAAGCATTACTATTGTTACATCAATTTCCAGCAAGCGAAACCAGAGATGCCTTGGAAGAATTAGTAAGATACACAACTGATAGAAAATTTTAATGGAAAAAAGGTGGAATATATTAAGCGCGGATGCTGACAAAGCGCAAGCATTGCAAGCTGCTTTAAAAATACATCCCCTACTGTGCGAGTTATTGGTACAAAGAGGCATTAGCGATTTTGATGCGGCAAAAAAATTCTTTCGCCCCAGCTTAGAACACCTACACGATCCTTGGTTAATGAAGGACATGCATAAAGCAGTGGCAAGGATTGAAGAAGCAGTTGAAAAAAATCAAAACCTATTGGTGTTTGGAGATTATGATGTGGACGGCACTACTTCTGTAGCTACTTTATACCAATTTTTAAAGAAGCTCACCCCTAGTATTGATTATTACATACCACATAGATACAAGGAAGGCTATGGCATTTCTAAAATAGGTATTGATTATGCCAAAGAAACAGGAATCGATTTAATTATATCGGTGGATTGCGGCATAAAATCTATTGAACTGGTTACTTATGCAAAAGAACTAGGCATTGACTTTATTATTTGCGACCACCATTTACCCGATGCTATAGTACCACCAGCTATAGCAATTTTAAATCCAAAACAAATTGATTGCAGTTATCCTTTTAAGGAATTGTGTGGATGCGGGGTGGTATTTAAATTAATTAGTGCCTTAGCCGAAAAATACAAGATGCCTGCAGAATCTTATTTAGAATATTTAGACTTAGTAGCTACTGCCATTGCAGCAGACATTGTTCCTATAGTAGATGAAAACAGAACCCTGGCTTTTTTCGGATTGCAACAAGTAAACGAAGCGCCTTGCCCAGGCTTACTAGCTTTGATGGAGTTGGCTAAACAAACCAGCCCCATGCGTATTACTAATTTAGTTTTTGCTGTGGCACCACGCATTAATGCAGCAGGCAGGATGGATGATGCTAAAAAAGCAGTACAGTTATTTATTGAGAAAGATTATAAGAATGCATTAGCGATAGGTAGTTTGTTGCAACAAGATAATTTAGACCGAAGAGAAGCAGATACAACGATAACGGAAGAAGCATTAGAACAAATTGAATTAGACTTAAACCATACCAATAAAAAATCATCCGTGGTGTTTCAACCCCATTGGCACAAAGGGGTGGTTGGAATTGTTGCAAGCAGATTGATTGAAAGATATTACAAACCCACCATCGTATTAACTCAAAGTGGCGATGTACTTGCAGGAAGCGCAAGAAGTGTAATTGGCTTTAACTTATATGAAGCATTGCATGCCTGTAGAGAACACTTAATTGGATACGGAGGACATTTTGCAGCAGCGGGTATGACCCTTGCACTGGATCAATTAGAGCCATTTAAGCTTGCTTTTGAAAGAGAAGTAAGTGCAAGAATAACTGAGGCGCAATTGGTGCCTGAAATCATCATTAACGCTGTATTGCCATTAGACACCATCAATAAAAACTTTTATCAAATCATTTCTCAGATGGAGCCCTTTGGGCCCGATAACATGCGTCCCTTATTTATTGCAAAAAATGTGTATGACACAGGGTATTCTAAATTGATGAAAGAAGTGCATTTAAGTTTTAATGTAACACAAGGCGATCAAATTGTAAAAGGCATTGGCTACAATATGCCACAACATTTACCTATTGTAAAGTCGGGCAAGCCATTTGATATTGTATTTCAATTGCAATTAAATGAATGGCAGGGAACGGAAACAGTGCAGATGCAAGTGTTGGATGTAAAAGCAAGCAGTTAAATTACATACAAACTATTCCCATAAAAAAAGGTGTTCAAATTTGAACACCTTTTTAGTATAAAATTGTGCGCTTGTTTATTTTAATAAGTCAACACTTCTATTAATAAAGTTAGTTAACTCGGCACCTTTTAATAAACCTTGAGAAAGCAAAGCTAAGTCGGCTAAATTGCGGGCTTGTTTTTGTTGCTTGTCTACATCTGCTTCTTTTAACAAGGCTTGGAAAATAGGATGGTTGCCATTGATGGTTAAATTTACTTCATCGGGCATTTGCGCATAAAAAGCAGTCATCCCGCCACCACCCATGCTGGCCATATCTTTCATACGACGCATAAATTCGGGGCGGGTAGCAATTACTGGTGCAGCGTCTTGG
>CAINFN010000026.1 GCA_903848125.1 uncultured Bacteroidota bacterium | reverse complement strand
TTTCCAATCAGTAAAAACGAAGCTCGATCGTTGGTAAAATTTGTAGTCAACAACGACACCCTCACCTATTCAGTGATTCGCATTACCGATAAAAAACCTGATTACTGGGTTTTTAAGGATGTATCTGCATTAAAAGGTAAAACGCTAAAATTAGTTTTACCTAAGGAGCTAAAAGGCATAGATCAAATTTATCAAGCAGACGCCTTTGCAGGTGAAGACAGTTTATATAAGGAAGTGAATAGACCCCAATTCCATTTTTCTACTCGTCGTGGGTGGGTAAATGATCCCAATGGCTTAGTTTATACAAATGGAGAATATCATTTATTTTATCAACACAATCCTTATGAAATTGATTGGGAAAACATGCATTGGGGACATGCAGTAAGTAAAGACCTTTTGCATTGGAGTGAACTAAACGATGCATTGTATCCAGATACATTGGGAACCATTTTTTCAGGATCAGCAGTAGTAGACAAAAACAATTCGGCAGGTTGGGGTAAAGATGAATTGGTTACTTTTTATACCACTGCTGGAAAAAAAATGCAACAAAATGTAGCTTATAGCAACGACAATGGTCGCTCATTTACTAAGTTTAAAGGCAACCCTATTTTGGGCCCAGATAGAGACCCTAAAGTATTTTGGTATGCCCCTACACAAACCTGGGTCATGGCCTTGTACAATGAAAACTATGTAGCCCTTTATAATTCTAAAGATTTAAAAAAATGGGAATACAAGAGTAGAACATATGGATTTTATGAGTGCCCGGAGTTTTTTGAATTGGCTGTAGATGGCAATAATAAAAATAAAAAATGGGTGATGGTGGCTGCTTCAGGAACCTATATGATTGGCAGTTTTGATGGTGCTAACTTTAAACCTGAGGCTGGAAAATATTTTTATACTTGGGGTGCTCAATATGCTGCTCAAACTTACAACAATACCCCCGATGGGAAACGCATACAAATTGGTTGGGGAAGAATAGATCAAATTGGTATGCCCTTTAATCAAATGATGCTTTTCCCCAATGAACTAAGTTTAAGAACTACAATAGAAGGTGTGCGCTTATTTTGCGAACCCATTAAACAAGTAAGTGAACTACATAAAAATAAATTTACATGGAATAATATTAGCACAATCGATTTAAATGAGGAATTGAAAAAAGTTAAATCCGATTTACTACATATTACTATGAATATTGAAATGGACAAAGGAGTAGGTATGGAAATACATTACCATGGAAATCCTATTATTTATTACGATGGCAACTTTAATAGAATCAATGGGGCTCCTTATGTGAATGAAAACCCAACAAGCTTCCGATTCAACATTGAAATATTATTAGATAAGAATTCGGTAGAAGGTTATATCGATCATGGAAAATTACATATCTCAGAAGCATTAAAGAATCCAAAGAATACAATGGGTGTAGAAGTTTATGGAGATGTTAAAATACATTCGTTTGAAATAGCTGAAATGAAATCAATCTGGAAATAATAGCCTTCTATTCTTTCCACTCTATAGGAATAGAGATTTCATTTTTTCGGCTATAAAATTGAAAAGGAGCATTGTATCCTAAAAAATTATACCCGCCAATGATGCTGATTCCTTTTTTTTCGAGCAAGGCCACTAATTTATTTTTGTATAATTCTATTTTTTCATCATTTGCATACCCACCAAATGTAATTACTGCTGCATACATTTCTTGCGACTTCTTAATTTGAACACTCGCATCTTTTGGTTTAGGTAAATTAGTTTCGTCATATTTTTCGGGCATTACAAAGCTCATAGATGATCCCTTATCACTCATCTCCATTCTTACAGGAGCAGTCATTGAAATACTTTTATTTTGCTCATTGCCGCCAAAAATATAGCCAGCTAATTTCCTAAAGCCTCCACTAGCCACTTGTTTATAATTGGTGCCCGTAGAATAAATGGTGGCAAAAGTAGCTACGGGGTAAAAACGTATTTCAAAACCATTCTCTATTTTAACAACTCTATACTTTTGAGTCTCAATAGAAGCAGCAGAAAAAGTCCTAAATGATTGAAAAACAACAAATAGCACGCCTAGGGCAAGAAGGAAGTAAAATATTCTCATAACTATAATAACAAGTAAGGATACAAAAAGTTTAAATACTGATATAAAAATCATAAAATGGGCTATCTAGTTAGTAGTGAGGCTTTTACAGTAAGTGTATTGAATTTACTTTCTTTTTAATAGTAATAGACTACCTTACTAATTCATTCAAAAATTAATTATGAAACAAATTTCATTAACGATTGTAATTGCGATAGCTAGTTTTAGCGGTTTTGCACAAACTAAAACAGTAGGAAAAATATTTCAAGAGGGTAAAAATAAAAACAAATCCTATGTACTAGGCGATGACAAAGCGATGGATGTGGTGTTAGAAAGCATAAAAGCTTATAATACCAATGATGCTGAAAAAGACCTTGCATTTGCCTCAAAAGAAAGAGCAGAAAAAATGAGAGATTTTACGATAAAATATCATAAAGGCATGAAAAGCCTTGACCAAAAACCATATTTCTCTTTCCCTTTAAAAGTGCAAGGCTCTGAAGATAATTTAGTATTTACCGTATCCGAAGAAAATAGAGTATATAAAAATGGTTCTAAAGAAAAAATTTACGTCTTTGAAGTGAACACCGTTAATAAAGATTTGAAAATTACTAATTTCTTACAGTTTGTATCTAGACCTCAAGAAAATGAATTTGGCTTGAAAAATGGAGGAAAAGTTTATTTAAAAGATACTACCTCAACTTTTACACTTTCCAATAGAGGCGAGGTAGCTGCTATTGAGAAAATGGCAGCAGCATTTAATAAAATGGATGCAGTAGGAGTAAGCAGTGTCTTTGCAGATTCCATCACATGGAGCCATGCAGATGGAGTCACTCAAAGAGTTAAAACAATCGATTTCTGGACTGCCCATTTTAACGGAACAAAATCAGTAGATTGGAAAATTAATAGGATTTTGCCTTACAAAATAACTGACACAGATCCAGAATCTGGAATACTTGTAAATGCAATAATGAAAGAGGAATTTAAAAATGGTGTTTCTTTTGAAAAAAGACAAGTTATTATGTATACTTATAATTTAGAAGGAAAAATTTCACAAGTAACTAATTTTATGAAAGACGTGAATCCAGTAGTAAATAAGGTTCAAAAATAAAAATAGCTCAGTACTAATAAATTTAATTTTTCTCAACCATAATTTCTACCGGGCCTAATAAACCAGATGGTATCAAAGGAGCGTCTTTGTCAAAATAATTCCATGTTGTAAAACAGTACCTATTTTTTGAAGGGCGTTGTGTGTTATTCAAGAACCAATCTGGAAACTCTTTCATATACTTTCCTGTGTAAGTAAAATATTGACCTGGAATCCATTCAACATCATCGGGTTCTTGCTCATCCCCAATTAATCTATTTGCCCATACATTGGTTACTTCAATGGTGAGTTCATTATTGGGTTTTATTTTAGAAACTGGAATTTTTATTTGCCAAGGAGCAGTCCACACTACTCCAATTTCATCGCCATTTAATTTTACTTTAGCAATGTGATTTACTTTTCCTAATTGAAGTGTAATTAAATCTTCATTGCTAAATCCAATTTCATTCCATTTAAAATTAGTTTTATAAACAGCAGTGCCACTATAATATTTGATGCCTTTATTTTCATTACTTGTCCAATCGGTTAATGTTTTAAATAGCACAGGCTTTATAGGTCCACCCCATTTAGGATCAAATTGCACTTCCCAACTTTTATTTAATTTAATATTTTGTTTTTTGCTAGTGTTGTGATTATCCAACTTTGAGTTTAGGCTAGTATTTTCCTTAAAAACAACAAAATAACTTTGTGCATCATCAAATGCTAATGTTAGATAAGTTTGGTTATTTATTATTTTATACTCTTCAATTTTTTTAATTTCTTTAGTTACCGGATCCCACAATTCAGGCTTTTTTCCATACACATTAAATATACAATTACTACTACCCTTAAAGTGACTTGTATTGGCTACAAAATACAAATCAACGTCTCCGCTTTTTCTATGAATATAATCTGGGACAATGGTATCTGTAATGGCAGTTGCTTTAAAATCATTGGCATTTTTCATTACAATACTTCCCCATTGTAACAGGGATTGGCATCTTTGCCAATAATCTACCAGCGCCTTGCCTGGCTCCCACCATGTTTGCGTGCGGTCAAAATGAGTTCCCCACTGACCCATCGTGTTTCCTGGCTTGTATTTTTCATCCCAGGGTTGATGTGTAAATCGGTGTAAAACCATCTTATTTACACCAGCACAAAATGCAGCGTCGCCAATGGGTTTAATCCATGCTGGGTATTCACTCCATTTACTATCCTGTGGTTGACCTGTAAAAGCTTCTGCTTCAATAATATTTTGACCAGACTTTCTTAATGCAGCCACAGTAGAATCAAGCTCATAGGGCGAATAGGATCCATTTCTGGTCCAAAACTCAGTCATCACTGTTCCAATATAGGGCATGATATCATCTTGTCTCCAAGGTCCACCATAAGGTTCACATAAAAATTGCAAATTGGCTTCTTTTAATTTTTTTGCAATAGTTTTAAAATAAACATCTCTGTATAAGTCTTTGATGGTTGCAGAAAAATCATCCTTAAACTTTTTAGTAGTATTCTTATCTCCCACAATTCTATTGGCGAAGGTGGCTAAGTAAGGCAATAAATCATATCCTCTTCTTTCATTAAATTCTTTACGCATTAAGGGTGTCCAGGTAGGATTGCCTGCCTCATAACTATCAAAATGAACATGCGTAAAACCTGTTCCAATTAAATCACCTAAATGAGATTTAATATCGCCAATAATTTTATTTAGATGAAACTCGACCGCTTCTTGGCTCATTTTATCACACTCTAATCCTGTTGCTTCAGGCTGTGCTGGCTGTATTAAAGCACCCATGGTAGTATGACCAAAACGATAAATGATCCATTGCCCTTTAGGCGCAAACCATTCTAGGGTTCCATCGCTTTTCATATAACTTGAAATATCGATGATGTCTTTAGCATCAACTACACCTTCTGCTGGCATGGCGATAACAGCTATGTCCTTGAAATAGTTTTGTCTTGCTGGAATCACCGGGTATTCAACCAAACCTGATTTTAAATCATACACTGGATAATACATATTGGCCCGAGGATTTAAATTGGGTGTACTTAACCAAAGTTTAATTAATTCATTTTTACTATTTACTCTATTTTCTACATAACAAATTTCTTGCATTGACTTGTCTGGAGTGATCCAATTCCCTCCACTACTTTCATAACCAGGTCCATTAAAAGTGCCAAAATCCATGTCTAATCTTTTTGATTCTTGTGCTGCAAAGCGAACTAATTCCCACCATGGTTCGGTCCAACTAATAATTTGAGGGGTGGGGCTTTTTTTAATGATGGCACTCCAAGGTATAGTTACATCTGCCAAACTAAACATGGTAGTTCTGTTAAAGCCTTCTTTTTTTAAAGCTTCTAAATCGGCAGTAATTTTTTCTTTATTAATATTACTACCCATCCACATCCATAATACCCCAGGCTTAGCTGAATTTGGCGGATTAAGAAAAATAGTTTCTAAATTACCATTCTCTGATTTTGAGGTTTGCGCCACTAAATAATAATTCGAAATGATCATTAAAAAAGCAAATACAAATCTCATAAAATAATATTTTAATTATAAATCATTGATTTCTAGTTAGGTTCAATCAACTACTTTAAAATACAAAATAGTTAATAAAGTAGACAAAAGTTAGCATACTATTTTTGTATTTTATCGGTTAAAACCATTAAATTCGATTATAAAATTAAAAATATGAAAAAACTTTTCTTCGTACTTTTTGCAGGGGTTATTTATTTAACTGCGTGTAATAACCAAACAAACAAAATGGAAAATGCTAGCGCAACTGTAAATTTA
Organism: uncultured Bacteroidota bacterium; assembly: GCA_903848125.1. Taxonomy (GTDB): domain Bacteria; phylum Bacteroidota; class Bacteroidia; order Chitinophagales; family Chitinophagaceae; genus Sediminibacterium. The sequence goes on along the minus strand of CAINFN010000026.1, from coordinate 5,791 downwards.
GATTCTACAGAAGCTATAAAAGCTATCTTAAAAGCAGATAACGCTTGGGATAGTGTTTCAGCGCTAAATTCAGCTGATGGTTGGTTGAGTTATTATACCGATGATGCAATTATGATGCCTCCAGGTGAAAAAGTATGTTTAGATAAAGCTTCAAGAGCAGTTTCTATCAAAAACATGTTTGCAACACCAGGCGCCAATATGAGATTCCAAGCGACTAAAACAGAAGTGGCCAAATCAGGCGAACTTGGGTACAGTTCTGGTGTGTATCAATTTGGCTATAAAGATGCAGCAGGTAAAGATGCCCATGAAACTGGAAAGTTTTGTGAAACATGGAAAAAACAAGCAGACGGAAGTTGGAAATGTATTGTAGACATTTGGAATGCAGATCCAGCAGCAAAATAATATTTAAAAAAAGAGGAATTTAATACCCTCTTAAATTTATTTAACAAAGGGCTTACGACTTATCGTAAGCCCTTTGTTTTATCAGCACCTCTCCAAAACTACTCCTTATTAACCCTTTATATGGGATTAATATTTACGCCTGATTTGATATAATTAATACTGTTCTTGCCTATCTTTAATTCATATAAATCCACTTGAAATGAATCTTAAAAGAAGACAGTTTTTAAAACTCACAAGCATCACTGCAGCTGGTTTATCTTTTGCTAATTACGTAAAAGCAACAGCAGTTTCGGGGTATACTTTAACAGAAGATGCATTGTATAAGACTTTTGTAGCTCCTTTAAATACACATCGCCCATTTGTACGCTGGTGGTGGAATGGAGATAGAGTCACTAAAGTAGAAGCAATACGCGAACTAGATGTGATGAAAACTGCAGGCATTGGTGGAGTGGAAATAAATCCTATTAAGTGGAATGAACAAGCAGATGCCATTGGCATTCCTGCTTTAACATGGGGAAGTCCCGCTTGGTTGGATGTAGTAGAATCAACTGTAAAAGAAGCAAAGAAAAAAGAAATTGTATGCGATATGATTGTGGGTTCGGGTTGGCCATTTGGAGGAGAACATGTACCTCGCGAGGATCAAGGGCAAATTGTAATTATAGGCACACGTAATCTTGTTGGAGGTAAAGAATACATTTTTACACAAAAAGAATTACTAAGCAGTGTTGAACCGCCTAGCAATTATGAAAATAAAGTAAGTGAAATGTTTATGCTAAGGCTTGCACCAGCACAAATGCAACACTTTGAACCAGGGGTAAGTTTAGATGAACAACTTAAAAATGAAAAGATAATAGTTAATGTGCCTCCAGGCAATTATGTACTTTATTATTTAATAAAATATACTGGGTTTCAGCAAGTAATCCAAGGAGCCCTGGGCGCCATGGGTCCAGTGATTAACCATTACCAACAAAGCGCAGTACAAAATTATCTAGATCATTTTGGAGATTTACTCACCAGTCGCTTAGGCCCTTTAAAGAATTATTTTAGGGCATTTTTTACAGATAGTATTGAGCTTGAAGGAGCTAATTGGTGCAACGATTTTTTTGAACAATTTAAACAAAGAAAAGGCTATGACCTTAAGCCTTATTTCCCTTATATCTTATTTAAAGTAGGCGAAATGGGTAATGCTGTGAATGAAAAATATGGTACCGAATTTTCACCCGACTTACAAGCCACCATCAATCACGTACGATATGATTTTTTAGAAATCAAGCAAGCCCTTTTCCAAGAAAGATTTGTTGGTACTTTTACTGCTTGGTGTAAAAAACACGAAGTGCTTTCGCGTATGCAAGCTTATGGTATGGATTGTAATGCCATAGATGCCACTATGCAACTTGATATTCCAGAATGTGAAACCTGGACATGGGTTCCAGAAATTGAAGAGTTTGATGCCAGTCCCAAAAATTTTGGCGGCAGAAACTACACGATGATTAATAAATTTGTTTCAAGTGCAGCACATTTATCAGGCAAGCAAGAAATAAGTTGCGAAGAAAATACCAATACTGGACAAATATTCAATGCCACATTAGAAAGAGTAAAAGTAACTGGCGATGAAAGTGCATTATCTGGTGTCACACATAGTTTGTTGCATGGCTTTAACTATAGTCCTTTAGAGGCTCCCTTTCCTGGCTGGCTTCGTTATGGTAGCTTCTTTAACGAGCGAAATCCATGGTGGCCGCATTTTAGACTTTGGAGTGATTATAAGGCTCGTTTATCCTCTGTTTTCATGCAATCCACCATGCAGGCTAATATTGCGGTACTGCACCCATTGGTAGATCTTGCCTCAAAACATGGTTTTCAAAGAGATCCATTTCCAAATGTAAATTATCCCAATTATGTACACAAAGTTTGGGAGGCCATCCATCAGAACGGAAACGGTTGTGATTATATATCAGAGCAGGTATTACAACAAGCGAGTAGTAAAAACAGTAGCTTAACTTTCAATGATCGAAGTTACCAAACACTTGTATTAATAGAAGTAGAAACAATAAGTATTGAAACAGCAAAAGCCATTCAACATTTTGCATCAGTAGGTGGTAAAATTATTTTTATAAGTAAAACACCTCACCAATCTGCTGGCTTGACTAATTATAAACAACAAAGTAAAGAGATTGAAAATATCAGTAGCAAAATTTTAAAAAATCATCCAACAACTACTGCCATTGTACCCGCTCCTGACAAGGATTTAATTATATGGTGGAAAGCCATTCAACAACAGTTTGAGCTAACTCCTTATATCACCATAAACAACCCTGTGATACATGTAAATCAAGTATATTATAAAACTGGAGATAAGGATATATTTTACTTTAGTAATTATAGTGCTGCAAAATCACACAGCTTCACTGCCAAATTTTCTAAAAATAAAACTGCTTGGCTTTGGGATGCTGAAACAGGCGAAAGATTATTGTATCCAATGACTGCAGATGGTTTACTACAAATTGATTTAGGACCATCTGAATCTAAATTAATTGTATTTGATGCAAAGCAAGCTGCAGCAACGTATAAAATAATTAAAACTGAGAAAGCACAACGTACTGTTATCAAAGGACCATGGCAATTAACACTAAATCATATCAATAATACTAGTCAAAAAATGACGCAAGAGGTATTAGCTGATTTAAAATTAAGCCCAGCTACCAAAGATTTCGCTGGTAGTATAATTTATAAAAATGTATTCAATCTAAAAGAAATAACCGGGGACTTTTATCTATCCTTAGGACATATCAATGATGTTACAGAACTAGAAATAAACGGAATGTCAATAGGAACAAAGTGGTATGGTAACCATTTATATGATATCTCTAAAGCCATAAAAGCTGGGGATAATTACATTACACTTAAATTAGTAACCACAGCTGGCGCTTATACAAAATCACTAACCAACAATAAAGCTGCGCAGGAATGGAGTCGTGGCCCCTTATTTGGACCAACAGGATTAGTAGAAGCGCCGGTGTTGCTTAGGAATGAATAATATTTAATTTAAACTTATTCAATTAATTTAACCACACGTGCTAATTTACCACTTGAGTTCATACCCTCTAATACTACCTGTAGTTTTTTGCTGATATCATTATTATAGAATTCAATTCTAATCCTCGGATTTCTCTTGTTGGTTAACACATAGGGATTCCAATATAAAGTGGTGCGATTATCTGCTTCAAAATTTTCTGGAAGTTTTTCATAACTAGGATTAAAAAAATCTTTAAATACCGAATAGCCTCCCAAAAGCGTATTTTCCATTCCAAGCCCTGTATTGGCGGTTGCTCTATTTCTAGGCCCTTTTTTGGTATAGATAGCAATCGCTCCACCACCACCCCCTCCAAATGAGCCAAAAAAAGGAGGTCTGATTGCTTTTATATAGGCGATATCAGCAATAGATAAAGACTGTACTGTTTCTATTTGTGTATTGACCTCATTTAAAAAGAAATCGGTTTTGGATCCTCTCCAAGTGGCAGAAGGTTGAGCGCCAGCAGTAGAAATATCAAGTCCTGCTACTTTAGCTTGTAAATAGGTTAATATATCAAGTGACCCATTGGCAAATGGATCAGACGACAAATCAAATGAAATGCCATCTCCACCAGAGAAGAAACCACTGGCATATTTTTCATCCAACAATTGAGTAGGTGATTTTATTTTAGTCTTAATAACTACCTCCTTAAGTGTTATCGATTCTAATAATTTCTTCTGTCTTTCTTGTTCTAATAAAATAGCATTTAATTTGATCTTCGCCATACTATCAGACCAGTTACGTTGAAAACTCCCTGCATCTATTTGCAGTTTAGTAAAATCTTGTTTTAATAAACCATTTTCAAAATGCACCACCGAAGAAGTAAGTTTTGACTTTCCATTTAACACATAAAAAATTCTTGATGTATCATAATAAAAGATGGATTTATTTTCAAAACTTCCATCTTTTTCAACAGGAACAAATAAGATCTTCTTACTACTGTCTTTTCCATTGATAATTAAATTTAATAAAAGATCTTCCGTTGATTTAGCAGTTGCCATACCATAAACTTTTCCTGTAATCTTCATCAAATCTGTTTCTCTAGGGTAAGTTAGTACTGGCAAAATGCCTGCTTTTATTTTATCCCAATTAAATTTTCGCCATCCATTTGTTAGCATCACTAAATCCAAATGCGCTGCAACACTATCTGCATCGCTTGAGAAATAATAAGCTGGGTTGTATACTTTTCCGCGTATATCATTGCTTAAAAGAAAATCAGAATAAATAGTTTGTTGTTCTGGCATTACAATGGATGCATCGGTAACAGCAATAGACATATTTGCAGCCGAGGTATCCTTAATCATTATTTCAAGGACATTTTTACCTCTTTTGCTCACGTTTGCCACTTCCACAGACAGCCTTGCATTAAACTCATGTAAACGATTATTCACCAACATAATTCTCTCGGCAATAGGCTGCCAATCATCTGTAAATAAAGAAAACTGCACCACCCCAGTAGGCAATTCATCAATAGGAAGTGCCGCTTTTTGTACCTGGCGATCTTCTCCCTTAAAATCCACTTTATACAGCACAAGTTGATTCTGATGCACCAACAGTCTCATGTGTTTATAATTCTGCGCAACGCCCAAAGTTCTTTCCACTTGCGCATAGGCTTTTTCGTTGTCCATCGTCAACTTCAAAATCACACCCTCTTTGTTGGCTTGCGGTATTGGTGTAACTCCTTTTTGAGCATTTTCATCTGTCCAATTTAGTTGATACTTTTCTCCTGGTACCGGAATTATTCTAAAAAAGCCCATCCCATCATGCGCCACTTTTAAAGTATCAATGACTTTGTTTTTATCATTTACTACAAAGCCTTTTATAAAAACTGGTATCCCATAGCCATTGGTTGCCTTAAAGGCCACTTTGCTAGCCAAACCATTTACTAATTCACCGCCTTCTGGAAATACATCTACTCTTGTTTTTTGAGCAGCTATATTTGTTTTTTTTGAAGTTGAAGCATCGTTAATCGCAATATCTTTTTCATACAAAAAAACACTGTCATCATTCAACATCCAACGTGTATAGGCCTTCACCTTTATAAAATCACCTTTATAATTGGTTGGTACTTCGAAACTACCTTTAGCTGAGGATTGAAATAAAGGGGCCACGGTTTGTTTGATGGAGTTGCCATTGTTATCATACCAAACCACATACACGTTCTTACTTAAATTAGTCCATTCTAAACCGGATAGAATATACAGTTTATAAAATATGGTTTCTCCTTTATTATAAATAGTTCGATCAAAATGAATATGCACTTTTTCGTGCGGAAATTGTTCCTCATAAATATTTAAAACAGAGTCAATCACCTGTGCA
>CAINFN010000025.1 GCA_903848125.1 uncultured Bacteroidota bacterium | reverse complement strand
GCTAAACGAATCTCTTTACGACCCCAATCTGCTAAGGTGATATCGGCTACTTTATAAGGTAGGCTAAAATCGATGTTTTCTAGGTTAGACATATATTTTTTGTTTAGAGGGCAAAGGTAGTAAATAGGATAAAATAATAAAATATTTGATATTTTTAGGATATTCGGCTATTATATTCTATTTTTATGATGATTTATGCTAAAATAACATGAAAAACAGTACTCCATTAGTAGATTCGGCTAGTCCTCAACAATCTATCTCTTTAGACGAGAAGGATTTAGCCATTTTACGCCTCTTGCAAGAGAATGCGAGGATCACGGTAAAAGAAATTGCCGATCAAATTCATTTGAGCACCACGCCGGTGCACGAGCGGATTAAAAGGCTTGAGGCAGGAGGGGTGATTAAGCAATACGCCACTTTAATTGATGGGGCTAAGGTGAAAAAGGGGCTGATGGTAATATGCTATGTGTCTCTAAACCAACATAGTAAGCAGTCGGGAGGTCAGTTTATTAAGCTTATTAATGAGCTGCCCGATGTAGTAGAATGCTATAGTATTTCGGGGGAATTTGACTTTATGCTGAAAATTGTGACCGAGGATATGAACAGTTATTACAACTTCCACGTCAACAAATTAAGCCAGGCCGACAATATAAGTCAGGTACAAAGCGTTTTTATCATGGGTGTCGTTAAACAAACCCATTTAATTGTATAATATTCTAAACCAATCAATTTAAAATTATGAAACTTCATAAGTATGTTGGATATGGCTTAGTCATTATTTGCATAATAGGATGCTTTTTTATAATGATGCCAGCAGGAAAAAGAGGCGTTGTAAAAAGGTACGCTTTTGAATTAAAACCTTTGAATAAAGTTTCATTAACCACTTACACCACTGATACTTCTGAAACAGATAGTTTTCCTTTAATCACTGCAAGTGGATTGCATCTTGATAGTGCGAATCCTAAAAAAAATAGAATCATAGCCATCAGCAGAGATTTAAAAAAATTATTTTCGTTTGGAGATAGGGTTGTTTTAAGAAATGCAGGTAAGTTTAATGGCATTTGGTTTATTCATGATTTGATGAATAAAAGATTTAAAAACAAGATTGATATTCTGATCAATCCCGATGAACCACAAATGAGCTTGGAAGGAGTGGTGATTTCTAAGATTTAATTACTTCATAGGTTATTTTCTAAGTGTATGTGGTCACAAATTGTGACCACATAAGGCCAATTTTAAGGCATGATATCACAATTTGTGACATCATAGGGTAAATTTGAAGGTATGATATCACAAATTGTGACATCATAGGGTAAAAAACACGGTATGCGCTCACAAATTGTGACCGCATACCGTGGGAAAGGTATTTATACTTAAATCTTCAATTGTTATTAAGTCTATTTTACTTGTCAAATTTTAGATAATGACAGAAATTAATTTGATTCAACAAAAAATACATGAAGTAAGAGGGGAGATGGTAATGTTTGATTATGATTTGGCTATGCTTTATGAAGTGGATACTCGTAGTTTGAATCAGGCAGTCAAAAGAAATATTGAAAGATTCCCAATTGACTTCATGTTTAGATTAACTATAAAAGAATGGGAGGTGATGATATCGCAAAATGTGGTATCATCAGCGGGAAGAAGAAAAAAGAATGCCACACCATTCGCATTTACAGAACATGGCGTTGCAATGATATCAGGAGTTTTGAAAAGTGAAAAAGCTCTAATGATGAATATTTCAATAATTAGAATGTTTATTGAAATGAAAAGAGTGTTAATTAAAAATGCAACTATAAAAGGGCAGCTTCAAGAGATGAGAGAAAGAATTGGTGAGCACGATGTCCAGCTCAATAAAATTTATGATACTATTGAACACTTATTAGATTTAACTATGAATAGAGTAAAATGGAATGAAAGAAATATTATTGGGTTTAAAGAAGATAAAAAACCTAATATTTAGAAATTCAATCGCATGACATAGTCGTCCATATAAAAGCCATTGCCAATATCGAATTTAAATTCGAGTTCTTTAATAAATCCTTTTTTTAAATAAAAAGTATAAGCGTTGTTTAGTTTATTCACTTGTAAGAATAAGGAGCTAGACCCTGCTGCTTTGGCTACTTCAATAGATTTATTTAATAATGCCTTGCCTGCACCAGTGCCTTGAGCCTCGGGAAGTACATACAATTTATTGAGTTTATGCGCAATCTCATTTGAGTCTTCTTCTTTCTCAGGACTTACTGAACAAAACCCTACTGCATCCCATAGCTCGTTGTCTTTTTTAATGCTGGCTATATAAAATTCAGAACCCGTATTCATTTGTTTTTCTAAAGATTCATCGCTGTACATCCAGTCCAACATGAAATCAATTTGTGCTTGAGATATGATATGACCATAAGTGCTGGGCCATGTATGCTCGGAAACTGATCTAATAAAATCTCTGTCGTTTAAGCCAGCGCGTGTTATTTGAATTTCTGTCATTGGAATTGTTTATCTATCCTAACTGCGCTAAACTTTCTTCAATGGTTTGAATTCTAGCTAAAGCATCGGCCTTCTTTTTTTGTTCTATGGCTAGTACTTCAGGTTTCGCGTTTTGAACAAACTTTTCATTAAGCAATTTCTTATCTACACTTTGCAAAAAGCCTTGTTGATGGGCTAGGTCCTTTAATAAGTTTTCTTTTAAGCTGGCAGTATCAATGGCTTGATTGGCTAAGATGTAAAATTTGTCTTTTTCTAAGGCTACTACAATAGAAGAGGCGATAGTGCTACTTGTGTATTCTATGCTGCTAGCATTAATTTGTTTCGCTAATATATTTTGTATGGTTTGATAAGGCGCGTTATTAGCTGTTTGAATATGTAGTTCAATGGCATCCTTTGGTTTGATCTGGTTTTTATTACGCGCATCTCTTAAAGTAGAAATTACATTTTGAAGTAATGACCCTGCATTTAAAACTTCTTTATTTACCTGCACATTAGGCGTATACAATTTCACACATAAATCCTCGGACTGTGTTTTTAAAGTATGGTGTATCTCTTCTGTAATAAATGGCATGAAAGGATGTAGTAATTGCAATAAGGAATCATAAAATTCAACTGTTTTTTCATAAACCCCTGCATGCATGGGTTGTTCAAATCCAGGCTTGATCCATTCTAAATACCAACTACAAAAATCATCCCATATTAAACCATAAATAGTTTTTAAGGCTTCGCTTAAACGAAAGGTTTTTAGCATTTCATCTACTTCGTTTTGAGTGGTCGTTAATTTTGCTTGAAACCAATCCATTGCAAACTGTGCATCTTCAGGAATAGCACCCTCCTTATTTTGACGTGCTTCCCACATCT
>CAINFN010000024.1 GCA_903848125.1 uncultured Bacteroidota bacterium | reverse complement strand
ATTGATAAATTCAACAAGCGTTACGCCAAGAAAAAATAAAAGAGAGACAATTAAAAAACATTTCTTTTTATACTTATTCAAACCCTTTCTTACGCAAGTAAGAGAGGGTTTTTTGTCATTAAAGTCTTTTGAGTACTTACCTTTGTAAGCGCTAAGTACAAATTAAGTAATGAACTATAAATTCAAGTTGAATTTTAAAAAAATAATATGCAAAAACTAGATATACTTGCTTTTGGCGCCCATCCTGATGATGTGGAATTAGGCTGTGCTGGGGCATTGTTAGTAGCAGTGTCTGAAGGGAAAAAAGTAGGCATCGTAGATTTAACCAAAGGAGAGCTTGGAACAAGAGGTACCACTTCACAAAGATTAAAAGAAGCACAATTAGCCGCGGAAGTCATGGGCATTGGGGTAAGAGAAAATTTAGGCATGGCAGATGGTTTTTTTGAGAACAATAAAGAAAATCAATTTGCAATCATTGAAACGATTCGAAAATATCAACCTTCTATTATTTTTTGTAATGCACCCGAAGACAGACATCCTGATCATGGTCGTGCTGCTCAGTTAATAGTGGATGCAGCTTTTTTAGCAGGCTTGGTTAAAATACAATCTACCCATAATGGAGTAGCACAAGCACCTTGGAGACCTACTCAAGTTTTTCATTACATACAATCTAGAAATTTAACGCCTAGTTTTGTGGTGGACATTAGTGCATTTATGGAAAAGAAAATGGAATCTATATTGGCACATAGTTCTCAATTTTACGATCCTAATTCAACGGAACCAGCTACTTTTATTTCTGGGAATGCTTTTTTAGAATTTGTAAAAGGAAGAGCAAAAGAGTTGGGGCATCAAATTGGGGTAGAGTATGCCGAGGGGTTTATCACTCAAAAGTTATTAGGCATCAATAGTTTTGATGCAATCATTCAAAAGACAACCTAGCCTAAACAAAATAGCTTTTTATAACAAAAATGTTTGCTTAATAGATTAATATTGTATCAGATTTTTAATTTACAAATATGGCCATTGTTAAAGTTGGATTAGTGCAAATGACATGTGAGGCATCTAAAAATGCCAACACATTAAAAGCAATTGAAAAAATTAGAGAAGCTGCTAAAAAAGGAGCCAATATTATTTGTTTGCAGGAGCTTTTTACTTCCTTATATTTTTGTGATGTGGAGGAGTATGCTAATTTTAAGTTAGCTGAACCCATTCCTGGAGAAACAAGTAATACACTTGCCGCCTTGGCCAAAGAATTAGGGGTGGTGATTATCGCTTCCCTATTTGAGAAAAGAGCAGAAGGTTTATATCATAATACCACAGCGGTTCTTGATGCCGATGGAACTTATTTAGGCAAGTACCGTAAAATGCATATTCCTGATGATCCTGCTTATTATGAAAAATTTTATTTTACACCAGGCGATTTGGGCTACAAAGTTTTCAAAACAAAATTTGCTACGATTGGGGTATTGATCTGTTGGGATCAATGGTATCCTGAAGCTGCAAGAATTACCACCTTGATGGGAGCAGAAATGTTGTTTTATCCAACCGCTATTGGTTGGGCTACTGCTCAGGATGAAGCTACTAATAAAGAACAATACAATGCTTGGCAAACCATTCAACGCAGTCATGCGGTGGCCAATGGCGTGCCAGTGATAAGTGTGAACAGAGTAGGTTTAGAACAAAATGGTTTAATGAAATTTTGGGGTGGAAGTTTTGTAAGCAATCCGTTTGGTACTTTGTTGTATGAGGCAACGCATGATAAAGAAGAAGTAGCAGTGATAGATATAGATACTGAAAAATCAGATAGTTATAGAACGCATTGGCCATTTTTACGCGATCGTCGTATTGATTCTTATGGGCCTATTACCAAAAGGTATTTAGACGAAGAAACTGAATAATATATGACCAACGCTACACCCAAATCTTTAGGCTATTATTTTCCTGCAGAATTTGCGCCACATGATGCCATTTGGTTAAGCTGGCCGCATAAAGAAGAAAGTTGGCCTGGTAAAATTGCAAGTATATATCCTTCCTATACTGAATTTGTAAAAATTGTTTCACTCACTGAAAAAGTGTGTATTAATGTAGTGGATGAAAAAATGCGTAACTCCGCTCAAAAAATGTTGCAATTGGCAGGGGTTAATTTAGAACGCATTCAATTTTATATGCATCCAACCAACGATGCTTGGTGCCGTGATCATGGACCTGCTTTTTTAATAAGAGATAACTCTATTGATCCAAAAGTAATTGTTGATTGGAACATCAATGCATGGGGTGGTAAATATCCTCCTTATGATTTAGACGATGTGATTCCTACGCGTATAGCAGAGGCTTTAAGTTTGCCAGTATTTCATCCAGGTATAATCATGGAAGGTGGTTCAGTTGATTTTAATGGTGCTGGAACAGTGATGACTTCTAAATCTTGTTTGTTGAATCCCAATAGAAACCCGCATTTAAATCAAGATCAAATTGAAAAGTATTTGAGTGACTATTATGGGATAGAACAAGTGTTGTGGGTAAGTGACGGAATTGTTGGAGATGACACCGATGGGCATATTGATGACACCGTAAGGTTTGTCAATGAAGATACTGTGATTACTGTTGTTGAAAGTAATGTGCTGTCAGACAATCACGCTATTTTACAACAAAATTTAAAAGAACTAAAACAAATGCGTTTGCTAAATGGCAAACAATTGAATATTGTGGAATTGCCTATGCCTGCGGAAGTTATTTATGAAGGGCAAAGCCTTCCAGCTTCTTATGCTAATTTTTATATCAGCAATGGACATGTGGTGGTGCCTACTTTTAAATGTGCACAGGATGATAAAGCTTTACAAATAGTTCAATCTTGTTTTCCGACTAGACAAGTGGTAGGTATAGATTCTACAGATATTATATGGGGGTTGGGCAGCTTTCATTGCTTGAGTCAACAAGAACCTACTTGCTTCAAGTAATTTCTTAGCCTATATTTAGCCATTAGTTTATTATATTTATACCAAATATTTGCCCATGCTTTTTACTAGAAAATTGAATGTACTGTTTGTATTAATTTTATTCATTACTTTTTTCGCTTGCAATAAATTTCCCTATGCTGAATCCAATAAAATTTATCATCAGCAACAATCTTTGCTCCTAAAAAAAATAAAAGAAAATCCTGGTATACAAACCATAGACCAATTACCAAAGGCAACAGAATGGGTGGGGACTACCAATTTTGATTTACGCAAACCAAATTTTGTGATCATTCATCATACTGCTCAAAATTCTTGTGAGCAAACTTTGAGAACTTTTACTTTAGAAAGAACCAAAGTAAGTGCGCATTATGTTATTTGTAAAGATGGAACGATACACCATATGTTAAATGATTATTTAAGAGCCTGGCATGGTGGGGTAGCCAAATGGGGAAATAATACGGATATTAATTCAAGCTCTATTGGAATTGAATTAGACAACAATGGTTTTGAGCCATTTGATAGTGCACAAATCAACAGTTTAATTTTATTATTGGCAAAGCTTAAGGATACTTACAAAATTCCTGTGAATAATTTTATAGGTCATGGAGATATTGCCCCAGGAAGAAAAGTAGATCCCAATATTCAATTTCCTTGGGCACAATTGGCTCTGAATGGTTTTGGTGCTTGGTATGAGCCCAATTTGACAGACTCTTTACCAGCAGGACTTTCTGTGCCACTTGCTTTGTCTATGATTGGATATGATATTAAAGATAGCAACAATGCCATATTAGCTTTTAAACGTCACTTTAGACAAGATAGTACTGCAAATATTACTGAAAGTGACAAGTCAGTTCTATCACAATTAATCAAAAATAAATTAACTCACTAAATTATATAATGTCTTTACAGAAAGAAGCCTATCAGCAGATTAAAGCAATACTAGATGCTGCTAAAGTAAATTTAGTAGCGGTTAGTAAAACCAAGCCCAACGAGGACATTCAAGCCTTGTATGATTTGGGACAACGCGCATTTGGAGAAAATTATGTACAAGAGCTAGTTGATAAAGAAGCAGCACTTCCTAAAGACATTCATTGGCATTTTATAGGGCATTTACAATCCAATAAGGTAAAATACATTGCACCTTTTGTTCATTTAATTCATGGAGTGGATGGCGAAAAGTTATTACAAGAAATCAATAAACAAGCCATTAAAAACAACCGAGTTATCAGCTGTTTGTTGCAAGTGCACATTGCTAGCGAGGAAACCAAATTTGGATTTGATTCAAGTAGTTTGTTAGAGTTGATAGATAGTGGACGATTATCTAATTATCCCAATGTGTTGGTGAAAGGTTTAATGGGCATGGCAAGTTTTACTACCGATCAAGCAGTATTAAAAAATGAGTTTGAAGGATTGTCTACTTCTTTTAATCAGGTCAAATCAAAACTTAATAATGTACATTTTGATACTTTAAGTATGGGCATGAGCAGTGACTATTCTTTAGCCATTAAAGAGGGTAGTACCATGGTAAGAATTGGAAGCCTGCTTTTTGGAGCAAGAAACCAAGTTTTATAATCTTACTTACCATTTCCATAATCAAATACCAATTGACAAAAGGCTTTTACACCCAATGCAAATCCTGATTCATCAATATAAAAATCGGCAGTATGGTGGGGTGCAACTTCATTTGCTTTTTTGCCTTTAGGTAAAGCGCCTAAATAGAAAAAGAAACTGGGTACTTTTTCTCCATAATAAGAAAAGTCTTCAGCGCCAGTTTGCCAAGTAGTTTCAATAGTATTGGCTTCACCACCTGCTGCTTTAATTAAAGAAGGGAAAGTTTTTTTAACCAATGCAGGGTCGTTTTATGTTACTAAAGTTTTGGTATCAATGTTAACCTCTGCAGTAGCGCCTGAACTTGCAGCAATTGATTTTACGGTATTTTTAATTCTTTCATGCACTTCTTTTTGCATAGCATTGTCCAGTGTTCTTATGGTACCAGTCATTTCTGCTTTTTCAGGTATAATATTTGAACGAACACCACTATTTATCGTTCCAACAGTAATGACTACTGGTGCTATAGTTAAATCCATTTGTCTACTTACAATATGTTGCAATCCTTCAATAATTTGTGCAGATGCGGAAATAGGATCAACACCTCCCCATGGTTGAGAACCATGACTTCCTTTGCCATTTACTTTAATGGTAAACCAATCTGAAGAAGCCATAAATGCACCAGATTTATAAGCAATTACACCTACTGGAATTTGTGACTCAATGTGTAGGCCAAATACCGCATCTACTTTTGGATGATCTAATGCACCTTCCTTTATCATTAAAGGTGCACCACCTTCTTCATTACTTGGGGCACCTTCTTCTGCAGGTTGAAATAAAAATACGACTGTACCTGGCAGGTCTTTTTTCATGGCAGTTAACACTTTTGCAGTGGCCATTAAAATAGAAATATGTGCATCATGACCACATGCGTGACTTACCCCTACTTTTTGTCCAGCAAAATCAGCAGTTATTTTAGATGCAAAGGGTACTGGAGTTCTCTCTGTAACTGGTAAAGCATCAATATCTGCTCTTAAAGCTACCACTGGCCCAGGCTTGCCTCCTTTTAAAATAGCCACTACACCTGTTTTAGCTACTGGGTATTGAACTTCAAGACCTAAGGTTTTTAAATAATCTGATATGTATTTCCCAGTATTAAATTCTCTGTTAGAGAGTTCAGGGTTTTCATGAAAATGCCTTCTCCAACTTACTAATTGAGGCTCCACTTCTTTTACAAGTTGAGCATAGTTTTTTGGTAATTCTTGTGCCCAACTACTTATGGACATTAGAATTAAGCTACTTACTAGGATACTAATTTTTTTCATGGTTGATATTATTTATTAAATTATTTATGTTTAAATTTTATGATTGATATTCTCCAAACACCGATCTTAGTACATTGGCAATTTCTCCCAAAGTACAAAATTGTTCAACAGCATCAATTACCGATGGCATTAAATTATCGTTGGATAGGGCAGCCTCTTTTATCTTATTCAAACAAGCCGCTACTTTTGCTTGATCTCTTTTTGATTTAAGTAATTTTAGTTTTTCAATTTGTGCTATTCTTATATTTTCATCTATTTTTAACAAGGGTATTTTTTCTGAACTAGCGTTTTGAAATTCATTCACCCCAACTATTATTTTTTCTTTTGATTCAATATTTTTTTGATAGGCGTATGCACTTTCAGCAATTTTATTTTGCATGAATCCATTTTCAATGGCTGCTGCGCTGCCACCCATTGCATCTATTTGTTGCATTAAGGTTAAAGCTTTAGCCTCTATTTCCTGGGTTAAATTTTCAACATAATAACTACCTGCCAGTGGATCTGCACTATCTGCAATACCACTTTCAAATGCTACAATTTGTTGAATACGAAGTGCTATGCTGGCTGCATTTTCAGTAGGCAAGCCCAAAGCTTCATCATAACTATTGGTATGTAAACTTTGTGTGCCTCCTAATACAGCAGCTATCGTTTGAATGGTCACTCTACTTATATTATTAAGTGGTTGTTGCGCTGTTAATGTAGCACCTCCAGTTTGTGTATGAAAACGAAGCATCAACGCTTTTTCATCTGTTGCGCCTAAGTTTTTCATAATTTGAGCCCACATTTTACGTGCAGCTCTAAACTTAGCTACCTCTTCAAATAAATTATTATGTGCATTAAAGAAAAAGGAAAGCCTTTTACCAAATACATTAATGTCTAATCCTTTCTCTTTGGCAGCTTGCACATAGGCTTTCCCATTACTTAATGTAAAAGCAATTTCTTGTACAGCAGTACTTCCTGCTTCTCTAATATGATATCCAGATATGGAAATACTATTCCATTTAGGTAAATGCATACCGCACCATTCAAAAATGTCTGTAATGATGCGCATTGACTGTTTAGGAGGATAGATATAAGTGCCTCTGGCTGCATATTCTTTTAAAATATCATTTTGGATTGTGCCAGCCAATTGATCAAGTGCAATACCTTTTTTCTTTGCCAATGCTACATACAAAGCCAACAAAATATAAGCAGTAGAATTAATGGTCATTGAAGTTAAATCAATCAGAGGTGAGGGAACAGAACAAGACCCAGTTGAGCAAATTACAGAGTATTTTTTACCCAATGGAGAAAGATTAGCAAGGATTACGATGGATACTAAAAAATTAGAAGTTGTTGAGGTTATTAAATAATAT
>CAINFN010000023.1 GCA_903848125.1 uncultured Bacteroidota bacterium | reverse complement strand
TTGCAAAATTTAAATAATAGTTTGTTTATTATTTCTACGCATTTATACGAAATTAGTGATGGGTTAAAAAAATATAAGAACATTTTGTTTAGTTATTTTGAAACGGAAGTACATGAAAAAGAACTTATTTTTCATTACCAATTAAAACAAGGCGTAAGCCAAGACAGGCTAGGTTATTTGATTTTAGAAAGAGAGGGGGTGGTAGACCTGTTGGAAAAAATTAGCAAAACCAAGTATTAATACTTTAACAAGACTAAGAAACTAGCGTAGTTTACGAGCAAAAATAAATGCTTGTAAAAATAAAAGGAAGTGCCCTATTGGGCATTGACGCTATTACTATTACCATAGAAGTAAATGTAAGCATGGGCCAGGGTTATTGCATTGTGGGCCTACCTGACAGTGCTGTGAAAGAAAGTCTAGACAGAACTGAAAGCGCCATTAAAGCAAATGGTTTTCACATGCCTAGGACCAAAGTCGTCATTAATTTGTCGCCGGCAGATTTGAAAAAAACAGGCGCTGCATTTGATCTCCCCATTGCCTTAGGTATTTTAGCCGCTTCGGAACAATTACAAACTACAGTTCCTTTAGATCAATATCTTATCATGGGCGAGTTAGGCTTAGATGGTTATTTACACCCTATCAAAGGCGTATTAGCCATGGCCATGCAAGCAAAAGAAGAAGGTTTTTCGAGTATTATTATTCCTTGGGCGAATAAAGAGGAAGCCGCCATGGTGGACCAATTACCAGTTTTTGCATTTAATCATATTGCAGAAGTGATTGCATTTTTAAAAGACCCTTTGTATGAAAGGATTGAAGATGCAAAAATGGATCAATCAAAAAATGGAGTGTCAAAATCTCATTCAAGCTTTTCTTCGACACAAAGTATTCCAGACTTTTCTGAAGTAAAAGGACAGTTTTATTGCAAACGCGCTTTGGAAGTGGCCAGCGCAGGCGGACACAACATTATTATGATTGGACCACCAGGTGCAGGCAAAACCATGTTGGCAAAAAGTATCGTATCTATTTTACCACCATTGAGCAAAATGGAGGCATTAGAAACAAGTAAAATTTATAGTGTTAGTGGCAAAATGACAAATAGTAAACAATTGCTTTCTCAAAGACCATTTAGACAACCTCATCATACCTTATCTGCTATCGCCATGATTGGAGGTGGTAGTTTTCCGCAACCTGGAGAAATTTCCTTAGCCCACAATGGGGTACTATTTTTAGATGAGCTTCCTGAATTCAATAGATCGGTCATTGAAGTTTTAAGACAACCTATGGAAGAGGGTATTGTTGCCATTGCAAGAGCCAAAATGAGTCTTCAATTTCCGGCTAGATTTATGTTAATGGCATCTATGAACCCTTGTCCTTGTGGCTTTTACAATCACCCTCAAAAAGAGTGTCTGTGTAGTCCTAGTTCTATTCAAAAGTACATGCACAAAATTTCTGGGCCCTTATTAGACCGAATTGACTTACATATTGAAGTAACCCCTGTTTTATACGAAGAACTTAGAGGCAATGAACCCATTGACAATTCTGCTATCATAGCTAAAAGAGTAAAAAAAGCAAGAGCTATTCAACAGCAACGCTTTAAACTGGAGGAAGGATTGTACACCAATGCCCAGATGAATAGTGGTCAGTTGAAAAAGTACTGTATTTTATCAGATTCAGCTGAAGCGCTGTTAAAAAATGCAATGCAGAAATTTCAATTAAGCGCGCGTGCTTTTGATCGTATTTTGAAAGTAAGCAGAAGTATTGCTGATTTAGAAGGAAGTGATTCCATTCAAATAAGCCACCTTAGTGAAGCCATTCAATACAGAAATTTAGACAGATCCAATTGGGGCCAATACAAGGAGTAAGGTTTTTTAGCCTTCTAATGACTGGATTAGTATTGACCTGTTTTAAGCAAAACCAAAGTACAGGCTTCTAAAGTTTCAATACCGTTTTTAGCGGCAAGTGCTACTAGTACTGGGTTTTCAGTACCAGGATTAAAAATAATTCGACGAGGAGCCAAATGAATGATAGCATCAAAGTACTCCACTTGCGCAGCGGGACCCACATATAAAGTGACCGTATCAATACTACCCTGCTCTGGCCATATTGTTAGAATGGGGGTTGAATTAATAAAGCCATTTTTAATACCAAACGGATACACTGAATGCCCTTTTTCTTCTAATAGCTCAGTAGCTAAAAAACTATAGCGCTCTGGATTGGGCGAAGCGCCAACAACTAAAGTGACTGGTGATTTCATTACACAAAACTATTATAAAAATCGTTACATTTAATTTAGTTACAATAAAACAATGTAATTTTATATAAATAACATAACTAACAATTTAAAATAACCCTCATGTCAAAAAAGAAAAAAGCAGCAGCAAAGAAAAAAGTAGTTGCAAAGAAGAAAGTAACTGCTAAAAAAGTAGCTCCTAAAAAGAAAGTGGTAGCCAAGAAAAAAGTAGCTCCTAAGAAGAAAGTGGTAGTGAAGAAAAAAGCAACTGCAAAAAAAGTAGCTCCAAAAAAGAAAGTAGTAGCAAAGAAAAAAGTTGCTCCTAAAAAAGCAGCTCCAAAGAAAAAAGTAGCAGCAAAAAAAGCAGCTCCTAAAAAGAAAGTGGTAGCAAAGAAAAAAGTAGCTCCTAAAAAAGTAGTAGCCCCTATCGTAGCTCCAGTAGCTGTCGTAGTAGCGCCAACACTTTTTACTGAGCCAACAAATCCTACTGCATAGTAACTCATTACAACTTATAAATCCCGCCCCTACTCCGTTTTTCGGGCAAGGCGGGATTTTTTATTTTTAATTAAAAATATATTTATGCGAATTATTTTAATGCTTTTATGTTTCCCGATGCTTTTACAAGCACAATCCAATCCCATTGCAGATAAAACTAAGTCTATGGAATACCGAAAAGGGTATTTTAATTATTGGTGGGATGCAAACCAAGGAAGAATATTTATTGCCATTGACAAATTAAATGTTCCTTTTTTGTATGTCAACTCCCTACCTGCAGGCCTAGGATCCAATGATATCGGGCTTGATAGAGGTCAAATTGGCGATAAAAGAATTGTTTATTTTCAAAGAGTAGGCAAAAAAGTTTTACTTACTCAACCCAACTATGATTTTCGTGCCATCACCAATGATCCAAGGGAACAAAAAGCAGTAAATGAGTCTTTCGCACAATCTATTCTTTTTAGTTTTAACGTAGAAGCGGAAGAAGGGACTACTATTTTAGTGGATGCTACTTCCTTCTTTTTAAGAGATGCACATGGCGTTGCAGATAGAATAAGAAAAATGAGACAAGGTACCTATACTTTAAATGAAGGTCGTTCTGCTATTTATATCAGTAATACTAGAAACTTTCCAAAGAATTCTGAATTTGAAGCTACCCTTACATTTGTAGGAGGTGCTGATGCTGGAAAATTTATTCAAGCCATTGCTCCTTCACCTGAAGCACTTACTGTGAGAATGCATCATAGTTTTGTTGAGCTTCCAGACAATAATTATACTCCAAGAAAATATGATATCAGAAGTAGTTTTTCAGGAACTAGCTACTATGATTATGGTAGCGATATCAGCGAGCCTATTCAAAAAATGGTCATCAATAGACATCGTTTAAATAAAAAAGATCCTACTGCTGCATTAAGTGAACCCGTTAAACCCATCATTTATTATTTAGACAATGGCACACCTGAGCCTATTCGCTCTGCATTATTAGATGGTGCAAGATGGTGGAACCAAGCTTTTGAAGCAGCAGGTTATAAAAATGCTTTTCAAGTTCAAGTATTGCCCGACTCTGCCGATCCAATGGACATTAGATACAATATGATTAACTGGGTACACCGTTCTAGCCGTGGCTGGAGCTATGGCGCTTCTATTGCCGATCCAAGAACAGGTGAAATTATTAAAGGTCAAGTAACATTAGGTTCATTGCGTGTACGTCAAGACTATTTAATCTTTACTGCATTGTTATCTCCCTATATTAATGGCAAACCAGTCACTGATAAAATGAGAATTGCTGCAATACAAAGATTAAGACAATTGGCAGCACACGAAGTGGGACATACATTAGGATTACAACACAACTATGCCTCTAGTTTCAATGATCGAGCCTCTGTTATGGATTATCCGCATCCTAATATTTTCGTAAATGAAAAGGGCGAAATGGACTTTTCTAAAGTGTACACCACAGAAATTGGCCCTTGGGATAAAAGAGCCATCCTTTTTGGGTACCAAGATTTTGGTAAAGTAAGTACCGATTTTGAAAATACAGCTTTAGATAATATGTTAAAGGAGAATTCAAAAAAAGGTTTGCTATTTATTGCAGATGCTGATGCAAGAGCTGCTAGTGGTTTTCATCCGTATGCCCATTTATGGGACAACCAGTCTGATGCAGTAGTAGGCTTAGAACAAGTGATTGCAGTCAGAAAAAAAGGATTAGAGCAATTTGGAGAATCGGCTATACCCAATGGTACACCCCTTGCTAAATTAGAAGACATGTTGGTTCCATTGTACAATTACCATCGTTATCAATACGAAGCAGTCACTAAACTTATTGGCGGCATCAATTATAATTATAGTGTAAGAGGTGATGAGGATCAAATTAAACCTACTATCTTACCTAACGCTGTACAACAAAGAGCATTAAACGCTGCAGTAGCTTGCTTATCAGCTAACACACTGGCTATACCTGAAAGAATTTTAGGATTAATTCCTCCGCGTCCTCCTATGTATTATACTGTTGGGGAATTATTTGATAAAAGAACGGGTATGAGTTTTGATGCTTTAGCTGCTGCCGAAGCGTTGGCCGATTTTGAATTGGGTTTTTTATTCAATGTTGAAAGAGCCAACAGACTAGTACAAAATAAAGCAAGGGCCAATACCATCGGATGGGATCAAGTATTAGATGCTATCTTAGAAAAAACTTGGTATACCAAAACCTTATCAGGCTTGGAAGGTAGTATTCAATTGCAAACGCAACAATTAACACTTACTTGGTTATTAGGAGTAAGCCAAAGTCCTGATGCCAATTTTGAAGTAAGAACCATTTGTAATGATCGCATTCAACAATTGAAATCGAAATTAGAAACTTTAGTAAAAACAGACAGTGCTCATAAAGCTCAATATGCTTATGCTTTAGAAAGAATTAAAAATCCAAAAGACATTGTGCTACCTAAACCTACTATCATGGCTCCTGGCGCACCTATTGGCTGTGATGTAGATTAACTAAAAAATCATTAGAGCAAAAATTAAATTAGCGTTTATATTTTCTTAAGCGCTAATACCTAAAAAGTCCCCACGAATATCGTGGGGACTTTTTTAAAATCATTAGAGTTTAAAAAAATAGAGGGGCCCGTTTATGGGGTCCCTCGAAAAAATCATTATAGGAAAAAAAATTAGCGCTTATATTTTCTTAAGCGCTAATTTATTGCCAAAAAAAACCTCCTCGATTTCTCGGGGAGGTTTTTTTAAAAATCATTAGAGCATGTTATCGTTAAGCCTTAGATTTATTAAAAGGCTTAATGATAACTATTCCTACACAAACATTCTTATAGGTTCTTCTAAATAGCTTTTCAAAGTTTGTAAGAACGCAGATCCGGTGGCGCCATCCACTACTCTATGGTCACAACTTAAAGTCACATTCATTACATTTCCTGGAACCACTTGTCCATTTTTTACCACGGGCTCTTGTGCAATACCACCCACTGCTAAAATACAAGCATCTGGAGGATTAATAATGGCTGTAAATTGATCTATTCCAAACATACCTAAATTAGAAATGGTAAAAGTGCTTCCTTCCCAATCTGCAGGTTGTAATTTTTTATCTTTTGCTTTTTTAGCGAACTCTTTTACTGAAACACTTATTTCATCTAAGCTAAGTCCATCTGCATAGCGAAGTACTGGCACCAATAATCCTTCATCAACAGCCACTGCAATACCAATGTTTACATGATGATTTTCGCGAATGACATCACCCAACCAACTGCTGTTTACTTTTGGATGTTGTTTCAAAGAAAGCGCTACCGCTTTTACTATAAAATCATTAAAGCTAATTTTAACTGGCGCCGATTCATTTACAACAGCTCTTGCTGCCACAACCGCGTCCATGTTAATTTTCATGGTTAAATAAAAATGCGGTGCAGTAAATAAACTTTCACTTAAACGTTTAGCAATTACTTTACGCATTTGTGAAACAGGCGTATCTACAAAACTTACTTGACCAACAAAATTACTTTTAACAGTTGCAGTTCTTACGGCTGATGTATTATTTGCAACTGGTTTATAATTTTCTAAATCGGTTCTGGTAATTCTTCCATGTTCCCCTGTGCCTTGCACATATTTTAAATCAATGCCTTTGTCTTTTGCAATTTTTTTCGCCAATGGAGAAGCAAATATTCTTCCTTCGTTTACCACTGCTGTTGGTGCACTAGCTACAGGTGCTGCCATTACTGGGGTAGATGAAACAGGAGCTGATGCAACTGGCGTTGCCATTGGTTCCGCTTTAGCTTCTTCCTTAGGCGCACTATTGGCTTTAACAGACTTTACAATACTATCAATGTCTAAACCAGGTTGTCCAATGATACACAACAATTGATTGACCAATATTTTTTCTCCTGCTTGTGCTCCTTGGTATAATAAGATCCCATCTTTATAAGACTCTAATTCCATGGTGGCTTTATCAGTTTCAATATCAGCTAACACTTCACCTTTAGTAACTTTGTCTCCAATTTTTTTATGCCATCCAGCAATCACCCCTTCGGTCATGGTATCACTTAAACGTGGCATCAATACTACTTCTTCCATTGCGCTAAGATCGGCAACTGCAGTAGCTGTTGCAGTAGGAATGTTTTCAGTGGATGTAGTGGATGGTATAGCAGGTGCTGATGTAGCTGCAGCACCCATGGTATTTTGAGCAATTAAAGCAGTTACGTCTTCTCCTGCTTTTCCGAATATCGCCAATAAGTCGTTCACTTGTAATTTTCCGCCTCTTGATGTTCCTATGTGTAATAAAACACCATCTTGATAGCTTTCTAATTCCATAGTTGCTTTATCCGTTTCAATCTCGGCTAATAGATCCCCCTTTTTAACGGTGTCTCCCACATTTTTATGCCATGCAGCTACCACCCCTTCGGTCATGGTATCGCTTAAACGGGGCATTAAGATAACTTCAGCCATAGGTAAAAGTACATTTTGTAATTAGGCGTGAAATTACATCAAAAATGTTTTTTTCCCACCCAAAAAAGCAATTTTATAGTAAAAAGAGTCAAATTAAAGGCTAATTATCCAAAAGCAAGGAATCTATTGCCCTTGGGCCAAACTATAGGCTTTTTTATCTGCCCACATGTTCAATATCTCTAATGAACAAATTTTAAAATCAATGGCCAAAGCACGGTATAAATCAATCACATCATTCTGAGATAAAGGTTTTGAATCTATTGTTTCAAATCGACAATAATATTGGTTCACTAAATTGGTAAAAATGGATCCTGAAGGCCAAACCTGTGTACCCCTATTCGTAATCGTTACTAATTTAAGCGCCTCTGTGGTGTGACTTAAACATCGGTCGGCAATTACTTGTGGTTGATCATTGCTTTCTATAAAGAAATCAACCCCCACAATTTTATGATCGTCATTTAAATTACTCTGTAACATTGGATTGTGCTCCAGCTTGAAATTAGTTGGTGTTACATAAAAATTAGGCAACAATGGTTTTGGATTGTGCTTTGGTTGCTTTCCAAAATTATCAATGATGGCTTGCGCAAATACAGTCGTATTCACCGAAGGAATTGTTTTATCACCAAAGTCACCTGTATGCACACCTGATTCTAAAGTAAACAATAATGCATTTTCAATTGAGATGGCTTGCTCCATTAAACCCAAATGACGCAACATGCTTAATCCACTTAATAATAAAGAAGTTGGATTGGCAATATTTTTTCCTGCAATATCTGGAGCCGTACCGTGTACTGCTTCAAAAATGGAAATATGATCTCCAATATTGGCAGAGGGCGCAAACCCAAGCCCACCAACTAATCCAGCACATAAGTCGCTCACAATATCACCTTGTAAATTAGTCAATACTACTACATCAAATAAATCTGGACGACTTACTAATTTCATACAAAGATCATCTACAATTACATCGTCTGCTTTTAATTCAGGATATTCTTTTGCTACTTCTTTAAAAACTTCTAAAAACAAACCATCTGTTAATTTCATGATGTTTGCCTTATGTCCACAAGTAATTCTTCTTGCTCCTTTTTTCTTAGCCATCTCAAAAGCATATCTAATGACCTGCTCACTTCCTGGTCTTGTAATAAATCGACGACCCAAGGCTACATCCTGCGTAAGCATGTGTTCAATGCCTCCATAGGTATCTTCAATGTTTTCTCTAACAATTGTAATGTCTATTGGAATGCCAGCTTTACTAAATACCGTATCCACCCCACTTAATGTTTGAAATTTTCGATCATTGGCATAGGTATTCCAGGTTTTTCTCGCGGTTACATTTACACTTTTCACCCCTTTCCCCTTGGGCGTTTCCATAGGACCTTTAAATAAGATCCCTAATGCCTCAATGGTATCCTTCGCCTGCGAGGTCATCCCATTGTTAAAGCCTTTGTCAAAAACCCATTTTCCCATATCCACAAATTCGTATTCTAAAGGCACTTTTGCGGCATTAAAAATGGTAATTACAGCCTCCATAATCTCTGGTCCAATGCCATCTCCTTTTGCTACTGCGATCTTCATTTTGGGTATATTTTAGCGTGAAAACCAATGTAATTTTTAGTACTAATTCATTCGTTTTCGCAAAGTTACACGACTTATAGGGTCTTAGAAAAAAATTGCTTACCTTTTTATATAATAGGCCCAAATATTTGGTACTTTTATCCCGCAGTATTATCTGCAACGGTATAATTTCAGTTTTCCTATGGTCTCAAAAATTTCAGAAGGAGTCGAAGTAAGCATAGAAACCTTTTATCAAAAGGATTATAGCAACCCATTGCAAAATGAGTACATGTTTGCTTACCGTATTACTATTGAAAACCATAATTCTTTCCCAGTTAAATTATTAAAGCGCTATTGGGAGGTTTTTGACAGCAATAGTGAACACAGAGTGGTGGAAGGAGAAGGTGTGGTGGGTGTTCAGCCTTTAATCATGCCAGGAAAACACTACCAATACGTAAGTGGCTGTCATTTAAAAAGTGAATTAGGAAAGATGCAAGGCCATTATACCATGGAAAATATTGAAACAAGAGATTTAATTCATGTCAATATCCCTGCTTTTAAAATGGTAGCTCCCATTAAATTAAACTAAGGCAAAAGTTAGATTTCGCCTCGGTTGAGCTACTATCCTGTAAAAAAATTACTTCTTTATTTAGCAAGTTTATTTCTGGTAAAAAACCGACCTTTGGCCCATGAAGATTTGTATAGCTCAGCAGAATTATCATATTGGTAACTTCGAACAAAATACACATAAAATTATATGTGCTATTGAGGAAGCCAAAAAGCAAGGTGCTGATTTAATTTTATTTAGCGAGATGAGCGTTTGCGGGTATCCTGCAAGAGACTTTGTTGAGTTTGATGATTTTATTGCCAAATGTTATGAAAGTATTGAGCAAATTAAAGCTGCAGCAGATACCATTGGTGTTTTAATAGGAAGTCCTGCACGCAACACAAATAAAAAAGGTAAAGATTTATTTAACGCTGCCTTTTTTCTGTATGAGCAAGAAATAATTGCAGAAATTCATAAAACATTATTACCTACATACGATGTGTTTGATGAAAATAGATATTTTGAAGGTGCTGATGAATGGAAAGTAATTTCTTTTAAAGGAAAAAAATTCGCCGTCACTATTTGTGAAGATATTTGGAACTTAGGTGATAACCCGCTTTACCGAATTTGCCCAATGGATAAAATGATGGATCAACATCCTGATATTTTATTAAACTTAAGTGCCTCTCCTTTTGATTATACGCATGATGAAGATAGAAAGGCCACCATTAAAGCCAATGTATTAAAATATAAAATTCCTTTATTTTATTGCAATGCTGTGGGAAGTCAAACAGAGATTGTATTTGACGGAGGTTCTTTTGCTTTTGATAAGATGGCGAATCTTTGCGGAGCACTTCCTATGTTTGAAGATGCAATGGAAATTTTTGAATGCACAGAAGAGGGCATGATTAATTCCCCCATTATCGAACCTGCTGCTAGAGTGCCCAATAAAGAATTAAACCCATTAACACTTGAGCCTACACTCAATATTGATCAAGTATATAGCGCCTTGGTTTTAGGCGTAAGAGATTATTTTACTAAAATGGGATTTAAAAAAGCCATTTTAGGTTCTTCAGGTGGAATAGATTCTGCTGTAACATTAGCCATTGCTTGTGATGCGCTAGGTAAAGAAAATGTACACGCTATTTTAATGCCTTCTCCCTACTCTACCAATCATTCAGTGAATGACGCAGTACAATTGAGTAAAAACTTAAATAACCCATACGATACCATCCCTATCAAAGAAGTTTATGAAAGTTTTTTAAGCACCTTAAAACCTATTTTCAAAGACCTTCCTTTTTCTTTGGCCGAAGAAAACATTCAAAGCAGATCTAGGGGAAATTTATTAATGGCCTTGGCCAATAAATTTGGTTATGTTTTACTAAACACCTCTAATAAAAGTGAATTGGCTACCGGCTATGGTACCTTGTATGGAGATATGGCAGGCGGACTTGGCGTATTAGGAGATTGCTACAAATTACAAGTGTATGAGTTAGCAAAATATATTAATCGTTCAACGGAAATCATTCCGCAACACATCATCACCAAAGCGCCAAGTGCCGAATTAAGGCCTGATCAAAAAGACAGTGATAGTTTACCAGCCTACGAAATTTTAGATCAGATTTTATTTCAATACATTGAAAAACGTGCTAGCCCAAGTGCCATTAAAGCCCTCGGATTTGATCAGGACTTAGTGGACAAAACCCTTAAAATGGTTAACACCAATGAATATAAAAGAAATCAGTTTTGCCCTATCATTCGTATTTCTCCCAAAGCATTTGGCGTAGGCAGAAGGGTTCCCATTGTAGCTAAATATTTGAACTAATTTACTCCTCCACTTTTTAACTCAGTTAATTTATGAAAAAAGCATTTGTTTACTTTTTAAGCTTGTTTTTATTATTCACAAATGAAAAAGCTATCGCGCAAGAAAAAAATATGGTTTTGCCTGGCGCTTACCAAACAGAGCAATACATTCCATTGCTTTTAAATAAAAGGGTAGGTATTTTTACCAACCATACTGCCATCGTCAATGAAAAACATTTAATTGATACCTTATTAAAAGCAGGTGTTTCAATTAAAAAAATATTTACACCGGAACATGGATTAAGAGGTACAGCGGATGCTGGAGAAAAAACAAATAATGGAATTGACGCTGAAACAGGTATTCAAATTGTTTCTTTATATGGTAGTAAATACGGACCCGATGAAAACGACTTAAATGATATTGATATTTTATTGTTTGATATTCAAGATGTAGGCGCTCGTTTTTATACCTATATCTCTTCCTTGCATTATTTTATGGAAGCCGCAAAAGACAATAACAAGCCCTTACTTATTTTAGATAGACCCAATCCAAACGGGCACTATGTAGATGGCCCAGTACTCGAACCTGCTTTCTCTAGTTTTGTTGGTAAGAATCCCATCCCTATTGTGTATGGTATGACGATTGGCGAATATGCCACCATGTTAAATGGGGAGCATTGGTTGAAAGAAAAAAACAACAATACCTTATCTCTAACAGTAATACCTTGTAAAAATTATAACCATACTACTAAATATACTATTAAAGTAGCGCCTTCACCAAACCTAACAAGTATGAATGCAATTTACTGGTATCCTATTACTTGCTTAATCGAAGGCACTGTTTTAAGTGAGGGACGTGGCACAGATCATGCCTTTGCTTATATTGGCCACCCCTTGATTGCCAATAAAGGTTTCCAATTTACACCCACACCAAGAGTGGGTGCACAGGATCCAAAATTAAAAGGTCAAGTTTGTTTTGGCTGGGACTTAAGTCAAAAAAATCCACCAGCACAAAAAATTGATTTGGAATGGATGCTTGAAGTTTACAACGCTTTCCCATTGAAAGACTCCTTTTTTCTTGCTTCAAAAAACAAAAGCAATACAACAACTTACTACTTTAATAAACTTGCTGGCAATGCAAGCTTAATGCATCAACTGCAAACAGGCGTTTCTGCAAAAGATATAAGAGCAAGTTGGCAAAAAGAATTAATTGCATTTAAAAAAATTAGAAAGAAGTATTTGATGTACAAAGATTTTGAATAAAGCTTTAAAAATAACAATAAAAAAGGGGCCCTTAATTTTCATTAAGGGCCCCTTTTTTTATATGGTAAGCTTAATTAATTTCCAATAATAGGAATCATTAATTTATGAACTGCTTCATTTAAAGCTTTTACCCCTTCCTTCTTAATGGTTTCATACTTTTTTAATTGCTCATCAGTCAATGCCTTTAACTCAATATATGCCTCCTTAACTTGTTTGGTAGGCGCTACATATCCTGCAGCAGCTGATTCAAATACGCCCGCTAATTTATCATCTAAACGAATCGGGAAGTTTAAAACATCTTGACCACTTTTTGCTTTGGTTTGATGTAATGCTTCCTCTACTGTTTTTAAGTTAGCTAACACTGCTTCACTTTGTTTTTGGAAACTTGTATCCTTGGTTTTCTTTTGTAAAACTTGTACTTGTCCGCGTATCTCTTTAATTCCTTTTAAAGCTTTCATCACCGTATTAAAACTACCTGCTACTTCTAATAAAAACTGCTCTTGCGCTTTTAAATCCGCATTAGCTACTTTAAAATTTGGATCGGCAATAATTTCAAAAGGAGCCGTAACAGAATCCTTGTCAATACTTACTTTAGCAAAATATTTACCAGGTGCCGCTAATACAGGACTAGTAGAGCCATTCCATAATATTAAATCTTCGCTTGGTTTTTCTATTTCCTTGTGGTATAAATTCCAAGTGAATTGTTGCATCCCATTTTCTACTACTATGCCCGATTTGTCTTTGCCTGTTTCCTTTGAACTAAAATGTCTAACTAGTTTTTTGTTTTCATCTAAGATGTCAATTTGAACGGTAGTACTATCATTTACGTCTTTCAACCAATAATTAATAACTACTCCTTTTGGAGGATTGATACCCACATTGGCGGGAATACCTGTTCTTACACCACGGCTGCGACGTCCACCCATTTGAGGAGGCACGCGATAAGCATTCGCTACTGGGAATACTTTTGAAGAAGCCACATTACTTGCTTGGTAGTTTTCAATAAAAGATAAGTCATCTAATACATAGATACTTCTGCCTTGTGTACCTACAATTAAGTTATTATCTCTAATTAATAAATCAGTCACTGGCGTAACCGGTAAATTTAATTGCAATGGCTCCCAAGATTTTCCATCATTCATAGACACATACAATCCATATTCAGTGCCTGCAAATAAAACACCAGCCTTTCTTGGACTTGCTACGATCGCTCTTGTGAAATGCATAGGGTTGATTCCACTCGTAATTTTTTCCCAAGTTTCACCATAGTCATGTGTTACATATAAATAAGGTGCAAAATCATCTAGCTTATAACGTGTTCCGGCAAAATATGCAGTTCCTTTTCTGATTGGATCCACTTCTACTCTATTCCACATCATCCATTGTGGGATATCTTTAGGTGTTACGTTTTTCCAATGTGCACCACCATCTTTACTTACATTAATTAATCCATCATCACTTCCTGTCCATAATAAATCTTTTTCTAATGGAGATTCAGCTGCTGTAAATATGGTACAATAATATTCTACACTGGTATTGTCTTGCGTGATAGGACCTCCAGAACTTTTTTGTCTGCTTTTATCATTCGTTGTTAAATCTGGTGATAATTGCGTCCAACTTGCTCCATCATTTTCAGAAGAAAATAAATGATTGCCCGCTGTATATAATTTTTTAGGATTGTGTGGAGAAAAGAAAATTGGATGATTCCATTGGAAACGATATTTCTGTACATCTGCTCCTGCACCCATTGGATTATCAGGCCATACATTCACCACTCTGTTTTCTCCAGTTTTGTGATCGTATCTCGTGATTAATCCTCCATAAGAACCGCCATATACCACATCACTGTTTAAAGGGTCTGCAACGATATAACCACTTTCGCCACCTGCCGTCACTTCAAAATCGCTTTCACCAATATAGGCTCCATAAGAACTTGATAAAATTCTAAATGCAGAATTGTCTTGTTGTGCTCCTAAAATTCTATATGGGAAATGGTTGTCCGTACTTAAGCGGTAAACTTGCACCGTAGGTTGGTTCATCACCGTACTCCAATTTTTTGCACCATCTAAACTTACTTGCGCACCGCCATCATCAGCAACTATCATACGCTTACCATTCTTAGGATCAATCCATAAATCATGATGATCGCCATGTAGAGTTCTGCCTGTAACAAAAGTTTTACCACCATCTGTTGAAACCATAAAGTTTACATTTGGACAGTATACTTTATTTTCATCTGCAGGATCAACAAATACTTTGGTATAGTACCATGCTCTTTGACGAATATTGTTATCACTACTTACTAATTCCCAAGTCTTTCCTGCATTCTCAGACATATACAAACCACCGTCTTTATTTTCAATTAAGGCATACAATTTATCCGTATTAGATTTTGCAACTGCAATCGCAGTAATCCCCCACACGCCTTTTGGAAATCCTTTATTGGTTTTAATTGAAGTCCATGTTTCTCCGCCATCGGTACTTTTAAATAAACCAGAACCCGCTCCTCCACTTTCTAGACTATAGGGCGTACGGATTAATTCCCAGGTACCTGCATACAATACTTCTGGATTACTAGGATCAATGACTAAATCACTTGCACCAGTTTGCTGATTAACATACAATACTTTTTTCCAGCTTTGTCCTCCATCGGTACTTTTAAATACCCCTCTTGTTTCATTAGGTCCAAATAAATGGCCCATTACAGCTGCCCAAATAATATCTGGATTTTTTGGGTGTACAATAATTCTAACAATATGTCTAGCTTCTTTTAAGCCCATGTTTTTCCATGTTTTTCCATCATCCACCGACTTCCACATGCCACCTAACCCTTCACTTACATTTCCTCTCATACTGTTCTCCCCTTCTCCTACATATATAATTGATTCATTGGTAGGTGCAATGGCAATAGCGCCGATAGTACCACCAAAGAAGCCATCAGAAATATTTTTCCAATTATTTCCAGCATCAGTTGTTTTCCAAACACCACCTCCAGTTGCACCCATGTAAAAAGTATTTACATCGCTAAAAGAGCCTACACCCGCCGCAGCTCTACCACCTCTAAATGGACCTATCAATCTAAAATTTTGCGCTTTAACAATAGGATCCTGCGCCATACCAGCTTGCTCTGCACTGGCTACTGCTGTTTTTTTCTTTTGCGCATCTACTGAAGTAAAAAGCAGTAAAGAAAATAAAGACAGTACCATTAATAAAATCTTTTTCATACTATTCATTTTTTTAAATATTTAATACTAAAAAAGCAGGCCCTTAATTTTCACTAAGGGCCCGCTTGCAATTTATTTTATGGTTTCATAATCCTTAAACTTAGCTACTGGTGTAGCTTCGACTAATTTTCTAAAACCAGCCCAATCTTTTGTAAAGAATTCATTGCCTTTGGCAATTACATTTTGAATGGCTACTTCAGCTTCTTGTAATTTCTTTTCTTCTTGCTCACCAGGAATGGTATTTTTACCCGACACCAACATATTAGCATCTCTAATAGTAGACATTGGTGTAATGACTGGCACTGTACCATATCCTTGTTTCTCTTGCTTTTTACCATAAATGTATTCACGCAATGTTTTTGCTTTTGCAGTAATCGCTTTATGCGCTTTATTTAAGGTGTCTAATCCCTTGTCCTTCTTATCTTTCCATTCTGCTTTTAATTGTAACAACAAAGCATCTACTTCATCTAATTGATCAATAACACTATTAAATTTATCAGCACTAGGTTGATGTTTAGCAGCTAGCTCGTCTTGTTTTTTTACCACCTCAGTTCTGTCTGCTAATCTGCTATCATCTTTAACTTCAATCCACATAGAATCTTTTTGATTGTTGGCAGTCACCACTACTTTGTATTTACCTGCTAATACATCACGACCTCTTATTTCTTTGTCTTCATTGGCATCTGCAGCTGGTGTTTCTTCCATCATTCTTCTACCTCCACCACCACCGGCTTTTGGCATACCTGCTCCACGCTTTCCTTTTTGTTCAAAGCCCCAGTATTGTCTGTTAAATCCTGAATCAACTTTAAAAGTTAAATTTCTTATAACAGAATCTTGAGCATTTTTAATTTGCACTTTTACTTTCTTAAGACTATCTATTAAATAAACAGTAAAAGGATAGCCAGCAGGGCGATTGGTTCCGTCATACATTCCCCAAGTACTCCACTCATAGGTAGCATTTTTATAAGAAGCATTGATTGCTGCACTAGGTGCAGATATAAAGAAGTTAGTAGCAACTCCTTTATTGTGTGCTAACTTACGAAGTGGTTTGATATCATCTAAAACCCACATTGCACGACCAAAAGTAGCTATCGCTAAATCGGCTTCTCTTTCTTGAATAGCAAAATCATAAGTAGAAACAGATGGATATCCGTTTTTCCATTGTTGAAAGGTTTCGGTATTGTCTAAACTAACATACATACCTTGCTCTGTTCCAACAAAAAATAAATTAGGTTCAGTTGGATCTTGTATGATTGATAATGCATACCCAGTCACCTTAGTACTACTTAAAACATTGGTCCAAGTTTTTCCTAAATCAGTTGATCTAAAAATATAAGGAGCAAAATCACCTTGTCTATAATTATTTGCCACTACAAAAACTTCATTGGCATTGTAAGTGGATGGTCTAATTTGAGGTACCCATGCACCCTTAGGCAAGCCTGTAATGTTGGCGGTAATATTACTCCAAGTTTGACCTCCATTAGTAGTTACTTGTACGTTTCCATCATCTGTACCTATCCATATTAAATCTTTTTGTACAGCAGAAGGCGCAATAGTGATAATAGTACAATGGTTTTCTGCACCAGTAATATCAACACTAAGTCCTCCATTATTTGTTTGATCTATTTTAGCACTATCATTGGTCGTTAAATCTGGAGATATCACTTTCCATGCAGCCCCTTTATTTACACTTTTATGTAAATATTGAGAACCAAAATAAATTGTTTTTTTATCGTATGGATCTTGTGCAATGGCAGCATTCCAGTTAAAACGTAAAAGCGTTTTTGCATCTGGTGATGGCGGTTGAATATAAGAACGCTCACCAGTTGATGTATTGTATCTTCCTACTGAACCACCTTGACTCATTGCATATACCCAATTGGCATCTTCTTGATCAGGCATTACATCAAAACCATCTCCACCCCATAAATTATCCCAATAAAAATTCTTAATGCCGCCTTGTATATAAGTATAAGCTGGACCTCTCCAAGAACCATTGTCTTGCATTCCCCCCATAATATGATAAGGTGTTTCATTGTCTACATTTACATGGTAGAATTGACCCACTGGAATTTTTTCATCAAACATCCATGTTTTTCCACCATCTCTTGTAATACCAATACCACCATCATTTCCATCTAACATTAATTTATTATCAGTTGGATGAATCCAAAATGCATGATGATCTGGATGAATACCACTATAAGGGATTACAGTTTCAAAACTTTTTCCAGCATCTATGCTTTTCACCACAGTTTGACTGATGTACCAAAGTGTATTTTCATTTAATGGATCACATATAATGTCTTGGAAATAAAAAGGGCGATTGTCAACAATTGATTTTTGCGCATTTACTAATGTAAAATTATAACCGCCATCATCACTTTTATATAAACCACTTTTAGTAGATTCTACTAATGCATATACTCTGTTTGGATTAGACTTGCTAATAGCAATACCTACACGACCTAAATTGCCATCAGGCAATCCATTCTCTTTTCCCAATTTTGTAAAATTCTTACCGCCATCAATGGTCATATAAATACCACTGCCCTTTCCACCACTTTCTAAATGAAATGGATTGCGATAATGATGCCACATCGCCACCAATAATTTATTTGGATTTTTTGGATCCATAATCATATCACCCACACCAGAAGTGTCATTGGTATACAATATTTGATTCCAAGTTTCACCACCATCGGTAGTTTTGTACACCCCTCTGTTTTTGCTTTGTCCATAAGGATTTCCAATAGCGCCTGCATACACAACATTTGGATTGGTTGGATCTATAATCACTCTATGAATATTTCTTGTTTGCTCCAAGCCCATTCTTTTCCAAGTTTTACCAGCATCCAATGTTTTATAAATTCCCTCGCCAATACTTACTGAGTTTCTTGGATTACCTTCTCCAGTTCCCACCCAAACTACGCTTGGATTTGATTGTTGAATGGCCAATGCGCCAATATTTAAAATAGGTTGTTCGTCAAATACAGGTGTCCAACTAACCCCACTGTTATTTGTTTTCCAAACACCACCAGAGGCTGCACCGATCCAAATATTATTTGGATTGGTTATTTCTGCATCAATGGTAGTAACACGACCACTCATTGAAGCTGGACCCACATTACGAGGTTTCCAATTTTTAAATACTTTATTGATATCTACTTTTGTTTCAGTAGCCGCTGCAACTGGCAACGCTTTTTTTGATTTTTGAGCCGACAAATTGCTAACAGACAAAGTCAATGTCAACAATAGAGTTCAGACAATTGTAATACGCATGGTTAAAAGTTTGCTTATTTAAAGAATAATGAAGTCTCTAAACTATCCATTTTTAGGCAAAAAATGGTAAAAAAAGCTAAGAAAACACTCAGTTTTTGATGTATGGTAAGATTTCAATTAGGGTCTACAATCTTCCCAAACCCAATAGGGTTTGAAAATCATTAGATGGAAAGGATGTAAATCCTAGATTTCTATTAGGATTTACATCCTTCCCAAACCCAATAGGGTTTGAAAAATCATTAGAGGGAAAGATTGTAGAACCTATATTTCAATTAGGGTCTACAATCTTTCAATGATGCCGGCAATGCCCTGACCCCCGCCTACGCAAGCTGTCACGATGCCATATTTCTTATTAAGACGTTCTAAATCGTTCAGTATTTGAACCGTTAGTTTGCTACCTGTACAGCCTAAAGGATGTCCCAAAGCGATAGCCCCACCGTTGATATTTACTTTATTCGGATCCAATTCAAGGGTTCTGATCACCGCCAAAGATTGAGAAGCAAAGGCTTCATTCAATTCAAATAAATCTATTTGATCTAGCTTCATCCCAGCTTGTTTAAGCACTTTTGGCACAGCTGCAATGGGACCAATGCCCATGATTCTTGGCTCCACACCGGCAGAGACACAATTGACTAATCTGCCAATTGGCTTAAGGCCTAATGATAGCATCATTTTTTCACTCATTACCATTACAAAACTAGACCCATCGCTTGTTTGTGAGGAATTGCCCGCCGTCACAGAACCTTTCAAAGCAAAGGCTGGCTTTAATTTAGCCAATGCCTCTAGGGTAGTATCTGCCCTCACACCTTCATCAGTGTCTACCACATAACTACGTAGCGCCCTTTTATTTTTTTCGTTGACATACGTTTCATTCACAGTGATTGGCAAAATGCCTTTCTTAAAAAAACCATTGTCTATTGCGTGTTTTGCTTTTTGATGCGAAGCCAAAGCGAATGCATCTTGATCTTCTCTTGTAACTTTATATTCATTGGCTACTGCTTCGGCAGTTAATCCCATAGGTAAATAATAATCAGGTTCATCCTTCGTAACAGAATAGGCTGGAACTGTTTTCCAGCCTGCAAATGGGACCATCGACATGGACTCTGTGCCCCCTGCAATGATACAATTTGCCATACCTGCTCTAATTTTAGCAGTAGCCATAGCAATACTTTCTAACCCACTTGCGCAATATCTATTAATGGTAATACCTGGCACTTCAATACCCAATGCTTTGGCTGCAATAATTCTACCAAATTGTAAGCCTTGCTCCGCTTCTGGCACCGCATTACCAACAATTACATCATCAATTAATTTCGGATCTACATGAGGCAAGGATTGCATTAATCCTTTGATGACTTCAATCGCCAATTCATCCGAACGCATGAATCTAAATCCTCCCTTTTTACTTTTTGTAACTGCAGTCCTAAAGCCTGCCACGATATAAGCCTCTTGCATAAAATAAGTATTTTGAAATGGTCGAGATAAAATAGCCCCATTTGACACCCTAAATGTAGTCATTTTTGTAAAAAGTTGTTTATGCAACTAAATATTTCATTGTAAATTTGCAATATGATCTATCCCTTGTTGCGAAATGGCTTATTTCTTTTGTCCCCTGAAACGGCGCACGATGTATCTATGCGAGGTTTGCAAATAGCGGCTTCTGTCCCTTTGCTAAAAAAGCAATTCAGCAATCAGTTTCAATACAAGAAAAACGATTTAGGAAAAACCTGTTTCGGACTTTACTTCCCTAACCCTGTTGGACTAGGTGCTGGCTTTGATAAAAACGCAGCTTATTTAGATGAATTAGAAATGCTAGGTTTTGGATTTGTAGAAATTGGCACGGTGACACCTAAACCACAAGGTGGAAATGCTACACCTAGATTATTTAGAATTCCTGATCAACAAGCTTTAATAAATAGAATGGGATTTAACAACGAAGGCTTGGAAATAATTGCTACTAGATTAAAAGAAAGAAAAGCAAAAGCAACCTCTACTTTAATAGTTGGAGGCAATATTGGAAAAAATAAAGTAACAGATAATAAAGACGCTTGGATAGATTATTGCACCAACTTTAATGGACTAGAATCTGTTGTTGATTATTTTGTAGTGAACGTGAGCTCACCGAATACACCGGGCCTAAGAGAATTACAAGAAAAAGAATCTTTAAGAAAAATATTTTCTGAATTACAAAATTTAAATAAAAATAATAAGCCAATCTTACTCAAGATAGCACCTGATTTGGAGCTATCTGCCTTAGATGATATTATTGAATTAACTGCCGAAATAAAAATGGATGGATTAGTAGCAACCAATACCACTATAGATCGTAGCCTATTAAATGGACTTAATTTTGAAAGAGCAAAAAAAATAGGTGCGGGGGGATTAAGCGGCAGACCCTTATTTGAAAAATCTACACAAGTTTTACAATACTTACATAAAGGAATTGCAGGACGTATTCCCATCATTGCAAGTGGTGGCATATTTACTGGAGCAGATGCCCAAACAAAACTAAATGCAGGTGCTTCACTTGTTCAAGTTTGGACTGGCTTTATTTATGAAGGTCCATCGATTGTAAAAAATATCTGCAACAGCTTAAGTGGAAATAAATAATCATGTTAACCATTAAAGAATTTTGCTTCAATGCATTTCAAGAAAATACTTTTGTTGTTTACAATAAAAAAAAACAAGCGATCATAGTTGATCCAGGTTGTTATACTAGAATAGAACAAAAAATATTGACAGATTTTATTGTTCAACACTCATTAACACCCACTTTATTATTAAACACCCATTGTCATTTAGACCATGTGTTTGGTAATAATTTTATAAGTGAAACCTATGGGCTTAGCGCTTTATTGCATCCCAATGAACAAGTGGTATTAGACCGATTGCCCGAGTCGGCTGCAAAATGGGGCGTACCTGCCGAAGCCTATAAAGGGCCCATTCAATACATTCATGACCAAGAGATCATTTCGTTTGATGATGACGAACTTAAAGTATTACTCACCCCAGGGCACTCTCCCGGAAGTGTTTGTTTTTACCATGAAGCTCAAAATTTTATACTAGGCGGAGACCTTATTTTTAAAGATGGCGTAGGCAGAACAGACTTACCTGGCTGCAATCCTCAAGATTTGATCAATAGCATTAAAAATCAGATCTTACCACTGCCTGATGCTTTATCAATTTATTCTGGTCATGGACCAGTAACCCATTTGGGAAGAGAAAAGGAATTTAATCCTTATATCAAATACCTATTAAACAACTAATTAGGTCCAGCAGCTGCTCATTTTCAAAGGTCAGTTAACAATTTGATAATATAGATAGGTCCACGTGTTGTGGCATATAAAAACTAATTTTGTAACAGCAAAAAACTATGGAAGCACCTATAAAAATATTAATAGCTGATGATGAAGCTGACATCCTTGAAATTATTAGCTTTCATTTGATCAAAGCTGGATTTGAAGTGCACACTGCAAAAGATGGAAGTGAAGCCATAGAAAAAGCAAACACCTACGCACCTGATTGCATCATATTAGACATCATGATGCCAAAAAGAACTGGTTTTGAAGTTTGCGAATACTTAAGAAGCAATTCGCAATTTGATAAAACTTTAATTGTATTGTTAACTGCTTTAAATGATGAAGCTTCTCATATCAAAGGGTTGGAATTGGGCGGAGATGATTTTATCACTAAACCCATTAGTCCAAAAGTTTTAATTAGTCGTATTTCTGCTTTATTTAGAAGATTACAGCCTAGTGTAGGTCAAAATAAAGTAATCAATTGCAACGATTTAAGCATCGATCTTACTCAATACAAAACTACTTTGAAAGGAGTGAATTATATATTAGCAAAAAAAGAGTTTGAATTACTTTACTTACTAGCGGCACAACCAGGAAGAGTTTTTTTAAGAGGTGAAATATTATCTCAGGTTTGGGGCAATGATGTGATTGTAGGTGACCGTACCATTGACGTGCACATTAGAAAAATAAGAGCAAAGCTTGGTATTGATTGTATTACTACTGTTAAAGGGGTGGGATACAAGTTCGATTATTAGCAATAAAAGGATAACTTTGCTGTAGCATTTTTATTTATCCAAGGCTATACACATTTATGTTTAAAGGAAAGAATCTTTCACCAAAACAACTGGCTGCCTTAACAGCTTTACTACTAGCCACTTTAATTACACTAAGTGTATTTATTTTGTTTTCCAACTGGCAATTATTATTGGTTTATTTTATTGTCAGCTTTGCCATCATCTATTTTATACTTTATGAAATTTTAGAACGATTTATTTATCGTAAAATAAAATTAATCTATAAACTTATTTCACAAACCAAAGCAAGTAAAAGAGAAGAAGCTTACCAAAAGTACATTTTACCGCAAAAAGGAATTGATGAAGTAAGGGCAGATGTGGAAGAATGGGCTGCTCAAAAAACAAAAGAAATTCTCGCGCTTCAATCCAATGAAGCTTTTAGAAAAGAGTTTTTACAAAATCTTTCGCACGAAATTAAGACGCCTGTCTTTGCCATACAAGGTTATTTAGAATTATTGGATGATGGTGCCATTGACGACCCAATCACTGGAAAAAGATTTATCAATAAAGCGCAATCTAATGTACAAAGATTGGTTCAGCTACTCAATGATGTAGATTCTATTACTAATCTTGAAATTAATAAAGATCCTATTTTAAAACAATCTTTTATTATTCAAGACTTAATTTCTGAAGCAGCCAATAATTTAAATGTGAAATGGATTCAAAAAAATATTCAATTTAGTTTTAAGAAGGGAACTGAAACACCAATTCATGTTTTTGCTGATAAGAATAAAGTATACCAGGTGATTGTAAATATCCTTTCCAACGCATCCAAATACGGCAAAGTAGATGGGCACATTATAGCAAGTGTTTATTCTATCGAAGGCCAGAAAATTTTAATAGAGGTAAGTGACGACGGAATAGGCATAGCAGAAGAACACATTCCAAGATTATTTGAGCGTTTTTATCGAACAGACGACGCCAGAAGTAGAGAAATTGGAGGCACCGGTCTTGGATTAGCTATTTGTAAACACATTATTGAAGCGCACAATGAAACCATGCACATTAGAAGCAAATTGGGCGTGGGTACCACTGTTGGATTTACCTTAGCCAATAAGGCTTCCTAAAGTTTTTTTTCGTTACTTTGTATTCTAATATTTTTTAATGCAAACTATTTTAGTAACTGGAGGTTGTGGCTTTATTGGAGCTCATACCATTGTTGATTTAATTCAAAATGGATTTGAGGTGATTTCTGTAGATAATTTATCCAGGGCTTCCGCTGATTCATTACTAGGAATTGAAAAAATTACGGGTAAAAAAATCAAGAACTATGTTATTGATTTAACCAATAAAGAAACAACAGAACAAATTTTTAAAGACCATCCTTCGATTAAAGGCATTATTCATTTTGCTGCCTACAAAGCGGTGGGTGAATCAGTTGAAAAACCTTTAGACTATTACGAGAATAATTTATTTTCATTAATACACTTGTTGCAATTGGCTGTTAAGTACCATGCAAAACATTTTATCTTTTCATCCTCTTGTACCGTTTATGGCAATCCAGATGCCATTCCAGTAACTGAACAAACCGCCATAAAAACAGCCGCATCACCCTATGGTGCTACCAAGCAA
Organism: uncultured Bacteroidota bacterium; assembly: GCA_903848125.1. GTDB lineage: Bacteria > Bacteroidota > Bacteroidia > Chitinophagales > Chitinophagaceae > Sediminibacterium. The sequence continues at coordinate 18,448 of CAINFN010000023.1, read as the reverse complement.
ATGGGTGAAACCATTGTTCAAGATAGTGCTACCGCACATCCTTTGTCTACCATTCTTTTAAGGTATTTTAATCCAGTGGGCGCCCATCCTTCTATTGCCATTGGAGAATTGCCTATTGGACGTCCACAAAACTTAGTGCCTGCCATTACCCAAACTGCAATTGGTAAATTACCTAAAATGCATGTGCATGGCAACGACTATGATACGCGTGATGGTAGTTGTATTCGTGATTATATTCACGTTTGTGATATCGCACACGCGCACACTTTGGCTTTGCAATATTCTATCAAAAATGACAAAGCAAATAGCTGCGAAATATTTAATCTAGGTACCGGCAATGGCATCACTGTATTGGAAGCCATTCAGGCTTTTGAAAAAGTAGCTGGCATTAAATTAAATTATGAAATAGGCCCAAGAAGAGTTGGGGATATTGTTGCTATCTATGCCAACAATGACTATGCTGTAAAAAAATTAGGCTGGACTTGTCAATATGACTTAAATGAAATGATGCGTACTGCTTGGGAATGGGAAAAAAGTTTAGCAAAATAATTACAACCTATTATTACTGCACCAACATCTTAGCTGCATTCTCTGCCACTTGCAATGCTTCAATAAATTCTTCAATCTCACCATTTATCACCGCATCTAAATTGTAAGAAGTGACACCCACTCTATGATCGGTTACTCTGCCTTGCGGCCAATTGTAGGTTCTAATTTTTGCACTTCTATCTCCAGTACTTACCAAAGTTTTACGATGTCTTGATATTTCATCTTCTTGCTTACGCACTTGTTCTTCAAATAATTTGGTACGCATCATGGTCATTGCTTTTTCACGATTACCCAACTGAGAACGTTCTGTTTGACAAATGATCACCGTACCTGTAGGGATATGCGTTAACATTACTTTGGTCTCCACTTTATTTACATTCTGTCCACCTGCTCCTCCACTTCTTGAAGTTTCCATTTTTACATCTGCAGGATTCAACACAAAATCAACCTCTTCCGCTTCGGGCATCACCGCAACTGTTGCTGCTGAAGTATGCACTCTACCTTGCGTTTCGGTAGAAGGTACACGTTGTACACGGTGCACGCCACTTTCAAATTTCATGGTGCCATACACATCTTCACCCATTACTTCTAATATCACTTCCTTATAGCCACCCACAGAACCTTCACTTTCACTTACTAGCGCTACTTTCCATCCTTTTTTCTGACAATACCTTGTATACATGGTAAGTAAATCACCTACAAATAAACTTGCTTCATCCCCTCCTGTGCCTGCTCTTAATTCAATGATGGCATTTTTATCATCCTGAGGATCTTTGGGTATCAATAATTTTGTCAATTCTTTTTCTAGGCTTTCTTTTTCTGTCTCCAATCCAGGCATTTCTAATTTGGCCAATTCTCTCATATCTGCATCGTCTCCATTTAATGTTTCCTTAGCAAACTTATGCTCATCCAATACCTTCAAATAACGCTCATAAGGAATATTGATTCGCTCGAGAGAACGGTATTCCTTACTCAATTTTCCAAATTCTGATTGGTTATTGATAATTTCTGGATTTGTCAAAGCCACCCCTACCTGCTGGAATCTTGCTTTTATGGCTTCTAATTTGTCTAACATAGTCGTTTTTAGGTGAGCAAAAATAGCTATTTTAGTTGTCAATTAAAACAATCAATTATTATGAAATATTTGGCCCCCCTTTTGCTTTTTATAGCCACCAATGCAAATGCGCAAGCAATTCATTTTAAATCGGTATTGGTAGATACCCATAATGATTGCATTACCGCATGTATCGAAAAAAAAGTAAGCCTTGATCAAGACCTTACAGGCATCAACCAATCAGATTTAAAAAGATTTAAACAAGGGGGAGTAGATTATCAGTTGTTTTCGGTTTGGTGCGATGGTGATAAAAAAAATCCATACGCTTGGGCCATGAGATCTATGGATACGCTAGAGGCAGTAGCCTCTCGAAATCCTGACAAAATTGTCATTGCTAAAAGCTGGGGCGCCATTCAAAAGGCTTTAAAAGAAAATAAAATTGTAGCACAATATGGCGTAGAGGGAGGACATATGATTGAAGACAATATTGATCGCCTAGATACTTTTTATAAAAGAGGGGTTCGCTATATGACCCTTACCTGGAACAACTCTCCCACATGGGCTAGCTCACATGCAGATGAAAAAAATCCAAAATATACAGGCCCAAGAGGGCTTACTGATTTTGGAAAAGAAGTGATTCATCGTATGAATAAACTAGGTATCATAGTTGACATCTCCCATGTAGGGGAAGCCACTTTTTGGGATGCTATTAAAACTACTACCAAACCAGTCATCGCTTCGCATAGTAATGCTTATTCAATTTGTCCTGTTACTAGGAATTTAAAAGACAATCAAATAATAGCTGTCGGAAAAAATGGCGGTGTGATTAATCTTAATTTTTATTCCGCATTTGTGGATAGCACTTTTGGTAAGAAAGATGCCGCTTTTAGAAGCAGGCATCAAGCTGAATTGGATTCTTTATTAAACACTGGAATTCAAAGAGAATATGCACAAAGCGCCCTTGCAGAAAAATTTGCTGCCGAAAGCGAAGCCAACAAACCTAGCCTAGAACAATTAATGAAACACTTTGACCACATTGTTAAATTAATTGGCATTGACCATGTTGGCATTGGTTCTGACTTTGATGGGATTGATTCTTCACCTAAAGAATTAAAAAGTGTATTAGACTATCCAAAGTTTACACAAGCATTAATGGCTAGAGGCTATTCAGATAAAGACATTGCGAAAGTGTTAGGAGGAAATTTCCTTAGAGTGTATAGAATAAACAATCCTCAATAATGAATTAGCCTCTTGATAAAAATCTAAGAGGCCAATTCATTTTTATCTAATGATTTCTCAAGCCTACCCCATAAACGGGTAGGCTTGAGAAAATTTGAGGATTGTTTATTCCTTCTCTAATAAGTTATTAATCGCTGCATCATTTCATGCAACCTACTATTGGCTAAATATTGTTTTTCTAGTTCAGTATTAAATGGAATAGGCGTATCCAGTGATGCACAACGCATAACAGGTGCATCTAAATATTCAAAGCAGTGCTCTGCAATCCATGCGCTAATTTCTCCCCCAATACCTCCTGTCAAATTATCTTCATGCAACACCATCACTTTACCAGTGGTTTTAACTACTTTTTGTATGGCATCATAATCAAGTGGCGCGAGGGTTCTAAGATCCAAAATACTTATTTCATGTTGTGCATTTTCTGCTTGATATTGTTGAGCCCAGCTAACACCCATTCCATAAGTAATGATACAAGCTGCTTCCCCTGCACTTATTAAAGCAGCTTTGCCAATGGGTATTTGATAATATTCATCGGGTACTTCTGCTTCAACACTTCTATACAATGCCTTGTGTTCAAAATATAAAATGGGATTAGGATCTGCTAAAGCTGCAATCATTAAACCTTTTGCATCAATGGGATTGGAAGGATACACCACTTTTAATCCAGGCACATGCGTAAACCAAGCTTCATTGGATTGGGAATGAAAAGGACCCGCTCCAACCCCTGCGCCGGTTGGCATGCGCACTACTACATCTGCATTTTGGCCCCAACGGTAATGTATTTTTGCCAGGTTGTTTACAATTTGATTAAAAGCAACAGAAACAAAATCCGCAAATTGCATTTCAACTACCGATTTAAATCCTTCTAAGCTTAAACCCAATGCTGCACCCACAATCGCACTTTCACAAAGTGGAGTATTGCGAATTCTTTGTTTCCCAAATTGTTGAACAAAGCCTTCTGTAACTTTAAAAGCCCCTCCATATTCTGCAATATCCTGCCCCATTAAAATGAGTTCCGGATACAACACCATCGACTGTTTTAAAGCTTCACTTATTGCTTCTATAAAACGCTTATTGTTTAAAATTGGATGATTCAGTTGTTCAAAATAAGGAATGGTATTGGGCACCAAGGGTGCAAAAACATCAGCAATTTCTTGTTGAGTATTGGGCGTAAAAATTATTTCCTGCATCGCCAATTGCAAGTCCTGCTCAATCGACTGTTTGAATTCATTACGAATGTCTGCCACATCCATTTCAGTAAACACTTGTTGCTTCACTAAAAATTGTTCGTAATTTTTTATTGGATCTTTTCTAGACCATTGCTCCATTAATTCTTTTGGTACATATTTGATACCACTGGCTTCCTCATGACCTCGCATTCTAAATGTGGTGCATTCAATTAAATAGGGTTTTTGATGGTTGATACAATATTCTCTAACTTCTTTAATTGTTTCATACACTTCTAAAATATTGTTTCCATCTATGCGCACCCCTTCCATTCCATAACCCTTGGCGCGATCCACTAAATTTTCACATTGATATTGTTCATTGGTGGGCGTACTTAAACCATAGCCATTGTTTTCAATCAAAAAAATAACAGGCAATCCCCAAACTGCTGCTACATTTAATGCTTCATGAAAATCACCTTCACTTGTTCCACCTTCTCCAGTAAATGCAAGGGTGGCTTTTAATTGTCCTCTTTGTTGATAGGCTAATGCAACGCCGTCTGCAATGGCTAGCTGTGGGCCAAGATGCGAAATCATACCGCAAATATGATGTGCTTTATTCCCAAAATGAAAGCTGCGCTCTCGTGCTTTACTATAACCGTCTTGATCTCCTTGCCATTGTTTAAATAAATCTACTAAAGGCATTTTACGGGTGGTAAAAACACCTAAATTTCTATGCAGTGGCATGATCCATTCGTTCGGCTCCATCGCTAAAGTAGCGCCCACCGAAATCGCTTCTTGTCCAATGCCACTAAACCATTTGCTAATTTTTCCCTGGCGAAGCAAGAGCAACATTTTTTCTTCTATCATTCTTGGCAAAAGCAAAGAACGATAAAAATGTACTAGCTGCTCGTTAGATAATTTACCCCGCTTAAACTCCATTTATTATTTTTATTTAATGGGATAAATGCACCGTTTAATTTTTTGAATTTAATTTGCTCAGTAATCTTAAGATTTCCATATACAGCCAAACCAGGGTTACCAATAAACCAAAAGCACCATACCATTCCATGTACTTTGGTGCACCCATTTCCGCTGCACGTTCGATTGAATCAAAATCTAATAATAAATTCATGGCGGCGATGCCTACAATAAATAAGCTAATACCAATACTGAGTGGAGAACTATCAAAAGCGAATCCCATATTCACATGAAATAAGCCAAGTATCCATACTATTAAATAAAATAAACCAATGCCCATCGTGGCAGACATAATAATAGAACGCAAACGATTGGTTACATTAATGATTCTAAAATTATACAATAAGAACATGGCCAATGCCACGCCCAAAGTTAAACCCACTGCATGCAATACAATGTTTGGATAGGTTTTTTGAAACATCGCATTAAAAAAAGCACTAATGCCGCCAATAAACAATCCTTCTAAAATGCCGTAGGCAGGAGCAATAAAACCAGCCCATCCTGGCTTAAACATCATTACCAAAGCAACCACAAATCCTCCTATAGCCCCGACTAACATTAAAGTGGTGGCGGTACTTGTATTTCCTTCTGCATAAATATTCCAAACATACATGGCAGCTGCCATCACCATTACCAATAAAAATCCAAACTTATTGATGGTACCACGTATGCTCATAACGCCAAAAGACGCCGCATTGTCGTGTAAACTTTTATCAAATATTTTTTCTGTAAGTGTTGGATTGCTAGATTTAAAAATTGCCATAAAATTGAATTTAATTTTCTACTATAAAAATACAAAATACTTTGAATTAGACCTATAAAAAAAGGTTAATTCAATTAATTCTTAAGCCCTGGATATTGGGTGATTTTTTCAAAACGATAGTGAGGATTTTGCTTTAATAAAGCAATCATTTTGTCTAACTTAATAGAGTCAGCAGCTGCCCTAAACATGTGATCGTGCATTAATATGACAAGGTGATTTTTTGATACAGTTTGATTTAACTTAAGTAAGCTATCAACCAATGCTACTAGTACTTCTGGACTTTGAACCGGCTTGCCTTTTTTATTAAATCTCCACTCCATATCCCAGCCAATAATAGTAAAACCTGCACTATCCAGCTGATGCACTAATGGGCGAACCAATCCGCTTGCTCTTTTTACCTCTTTCGTGTTCCAAGCATTGTTACCAGGCAACCTTACAATATTGTTTTTAGGTTGTATCAATTCCTTGGCATGTAAAAAATCTGCCAGCGCCTCGTTTGGATGATGATAAAAAGGTAAATATTTGCCATAGGCATGAGAAAAACTATGATTGCAAATAGCAAATAGGTTTTCATTTTGAAGAATTTCTTGATATAATTTTTGCCCCTCTTTATTTCTAGATTGATGCAGGCCTACTTCAAAAAAAGTGGCAGCTAGTTGATGCCTTGAACAAATATCAATACAGTTAGAGGTACCTAAAATAGGGCCATCATCAAAGGTCAAATAAATATGCTTGAGTAAACTGTCTTGGATAGGTTTTTGCACCAAAATGGTGGAAGTATTGGAACTAGGAAAATCAACCCCCTTGGCCCCATTGGGGATGAATTGAACTAAAAAATGACTAAATAAATAAAAAATAGAGCTATAAGCCATAAAACCAGACGATTATACCCTCAAAGTTATACAAGAAAACTATAAAAAAAATTATAAAAAGTTAAGGTTTTAGTCCCTTGGCTTTGTACCTTCGTGCTCCAATAAAATGCAATATGCAAAAAGAAGTTGTTTTACAAGACGTCGTGATCAAATTTGCTGGTGATAGTGGTGATGGAATGCAGTTAACTGGCCAGCAATTCACCAACAATACCGCCTTATTAGGTATCGATTTAGCTACTTTCCCAGATTTCCCAGCAGAAATTAGGGCCCCATTAGGTACGCTACCTGGAGTAAGTGGTTTCCAAATTCATTTTAGTTCTAATAGAGTCTATACCCCAGGTGATATTTGTGATGTATTGGTTGCCATGAATGCAGCCGCTTTAAAAGTGAATTTAAAAAGTTTAAAAAAGGGTGGTAAAATCATTGCCAATCTTGAAGGTTTCGATACAAAAAATTTACGTTTAGCCGCCTATCCTGATGGAATTAATCCATTGGAAGATGGAAGTTTGGATGGATACGATTTAACAAAAGTAGATGTTACTAAATTAACTCGTGAAGCCCTGAAAGCCTATACCGAATTAGGTAATAAAGAACGTGATCGTGCAAAAAATATGTTTGTACTAGGCATGATTTATTGGTTATACAATAGAGACTTAGATACTACTATTGAATATTTGAAAGACAAGTTCAAAAAGAAAGAATCTATTTTAAATAGCAATGTTGATGTTTTAAAAGCAGGTTATTTTTACGGAGAAACTACAGAACTTTTCACTTCTAGATATAAGGTAGAAAAGTCTAAAATGGATCCAGGTACTTACAGAAGTATTATGGGTAACCAAGCTTTATCAATGGGTTTAATAGCAGGCTCTCAAAAAAGTGGACTTCCTATTTTTTTAGGTACATACCCTATTACCCCTGCCACAGATATTTTACATGAATTAAGCAAGTATAAAAATTTTGGTGTTAAAACTTTCCAAGCCGAAGATGAAATTGCTGGTATTGGTGCAGCCATTGGCGCAAGCTATGGTGGTGCCATCGGTATGACTTCTACTTCAGGACCTGGAATGGCTTTGAAAACGGAAGCCATGGGACTAGCTATGATGTTAGAAATTCCTTTGGTGATCATCAATATTCAAAGAGGTGGCCCATCTACTGGTTTACCTACCAAAACAGAGCAAAGCGATTTAATGCAAGCTTATTATGGTCGTAACGGAGAAGCGCCTATTCCAATTATTGCGGCTGCTACCCCAAGCGATTGTTTCTACATGGCTTTTGAAGCAATTCGCATTGCCATTCAGCACATGACTCCAGTTATTTTATTAAGTGATGGATATATTGCCAATGGTGCTGAACCTTGGAAATTCCCAACTGCAAGTAGTTTGCCCACTATTGAAGTAAAGTTTAAAAAAGGATTAGATGAAGGCGAAGAAAAATTCCTTCCTTATAAGAGAAATGAAAAAGGAGCAAGACCTTGGGCTATTCCTGGCACACCTGGTTTAGAACATAGAATTGGTGGATTAGAAAAACAAGCTGAAACAGGTAACGTAAGCTACGATTCTGAAAACCATGAATTCATGGTAAAAGCTAGAGAAGCCAAAGTAGAAAAAATTGCTGACTATATTCCTTTGCAAACCATTGACACCGGTGCTGAAAAAGGAAAAGTGTTGATCTTAGGATGGGGGTCTACTTATGGAACCATTAAAAGTGCGGCATTAGAATTACAAAGTAAAGGCAAGCAAGTAAGCCATGCACATATTAAATACATGCGCCCTTTCCCAAAAAATTTAGGCGATATTTTAAAGAATTTTGAAACTGTTTTAATTCCTGAAATCAACAACGGACAGTTAATTAAAATTATTCGTGATAAATATTTTGTTGATGCAAAAGGATACAATAAAATCATGGGCGTGCCCATTACTAAACAAGAATTAGTAACTGCAGTAGAACAATATTTGTAGTGTATTATTAGCTGTATTCTTCTTACAGCTTTAATTTATATAAAAGCGTCTCTTATTTAAGAGGCGCTTTTTTTTGCCCCTTCTTTGCAAAAAGGTATCAACCCACAAGCATTGCACTTAGGGCTTCTAGCCAAACAAGTATAACGCCCATGAAGTATAAGCCAATGGTGGGCAGTATGTACAAGTTCCTTTGGTATAAACTTTATTAATTCCTTTTCAACAGCCAATGGCGTCTTAGCGGTCATAGGCACCAAACCTATTCTACGGCTCACTCTAAATACGTGCGTATCCACGGCCATATTGGGTTGTTTGTCCACCACACTGGTAATGACATTGGCAGTTTTACGGCCCACACCTGGCAAGGTAACCAAAGCCTCCACGGTCAAAGGCACTTCTCCATCAAAATTTTCTAAAAGCAAGTTACTCATCCCTATTAAATGCTTTGTTTTATTGTTTGGATAAGAAATACTTTTAACCAACGCAAACAATTCTTCAAAACTAGCTTTCGCCATTTTTTGTGGAGTAGGAAATTGTTTAAAAATAGCTGGTGTAGTTAAATTAACACGCTTATCGGTGCATTGTGCAGACAATATAACCGCCACTAATAATTCAAATGGATTTTGATATAGCAATTCTGTTTCCGCAATAGGCACTTGCTGTTGGAAATAGGAAAGTACTGATTGATAACGTTCTTTCTTTGTCATTTTTTTTCAGCGCTACGATTGCTGTCTTCAAACATATAAACTTCTTCGCCTTCTCTTTTTAATAAATAGCGCTCTCTGGCAAATTTCTCTATGGCTGCAGGATTATTTTGTAAATTATCTAACTGCTTTTTTGTTTTAGTTATTTCGTCTTGATAATATTTTTTGGCAGCTTCTAGTTTATTTAATTCTCCCGCTCTCTCTTTTTGTTGAAAAAAATCACGCTGATCAAAAAACAACATCCAGATAGCAAAACCCAAGGCTACTAAAAAGTAGCGATTGCTAATAACAGGTAGTATTTTTTTAAAATTGGCCATAAGGTAGACGAAAGTAAAATTAACCTACTTCTTATAATATGCCAAAAAAAGAGGAGCTCAATTGAGCTCCTCTTACTATATTCAAATTAGTTTGAATTACTTGTTACCAAACTTTAATTTCCCTTTGGTAGGGAATACGCCTGTTTCACCTAATTGCTCTTCAATACGAATCAGTTGATTGTATTTAGCCATACGATCGGTACGAGAAGCTGACCCTGTTTTAATTTGGCCGCAATTTAATGCCACTGCTAAATCAGCAATGGTGGTATCTTCTGTTTCACCACTTCTATGTGACATAATGGTATTGTATCCATTGTGTTGAGCTAAGGTTACAGCGTTAATAGTTTCTGTTAAAGTGCCTATTTGATTTACTTTAACCAATAAACCATTGGCAATTTTTTTATCAATACCAGTTTGAATTCTGGTCACATTGGTAACGAATAAATCGTCACCAACTAACTGACAACGGTCTCCTACTGTTTCAGTTAAATTTTTCCAACCCGCCCAATCGTCTTCTGCCATACCATCTTCAATAGATACAATTGGATATTGTTTCACCCATTTTTCCCAATATTTTACCAATTGATCGCTACTCATTTCTTTACCAGAACTCTTATGGAAAACATATTTTTTCTTTTTAGCATCCCACAACTCACTGTTCGCAGCATCCATGGCAATGGCAATTTGAGAACCTGTTTTAAATCCTGCAGCATGTATTGATTCTAATACTGTTTCAATAGCCTCTTCATTGCTTTGAATATTTGGTGCAAATCCACCTTCATCTCCAACGTTGGTACTAAAGCCTCTTTTCTTTAATACGCCTTTTAAACAATGGAAAATTTCCACACCCCAACGTAAGCCTTCGCTAAAATTAGGCGCTCCCACAGGCATAATCATGAATTCTTGAAAATCAATTTTATTATCCGCATGGGCTCCTCCATTTAAAATATTCATCATCGGCATTGGTAATGTTCTTGCATTGGTGCCTCCAATATATCTGTACAAAGGAAGGTTCGCTTCTTCGGCTGCTGCTTTTGCCACGGCCATACTTACTGCTAAAATTGCATTGGCACCTAATTTTCCTTTATTGGGTGTGCCATCTAAATCAATCATGATTTGATCAATTTCTGCTTGTGCAGTAATGTCAAAACCAGTGATTGATTTTGCGATTAAATCGTTTACATTTTTAACTGCTTTTAATACCCCCTTACCTACATATTTTTTCTTATCGTTGTCTCTTAATTCTACTGCCTCATGAATTCCAGTGCTTGCTCCACTTGGAACAGCAGCACGACCCAAAGCGCCTTCGTCTGTTAATACATCTACTTCTACAGTAGGATTTCCACGGCTATCTAAGATTTGTCTAGCACGAACTTCAATAATGTAACTCATGTAATAAATATTTAGCGCAATTTACACCCTTTTTTTTAATGGGTAAGCAATTTGAAAATTTCTTCTAAACTTGTATTGTGTTTTTGCAATAAACTTCCAATAGGCTCATCTGCAACCAGTTTGCCCTGATGCAATACTAACACTCGATCACAAATAGCAGTCACTTCTTGTAAAATATGGGTGGAAAATAAAATTAGCGCCTCCTTACTCAATGATTGTATCAACGCTCTAATTTCTATCAATTGATTGGGATCTAATCCCGTAGTAGGTTCGTCTAATAAAACCAATTTAGGCTGATGGATAATGGCAGCTGCAATACCTAATCTTTGCTTATAACCTTTAGATAAAGCGCCTATTTTTTTATGCTGCATTAATCCCAAGCCCGTTTGCTCAATTAATTGATTCATTCTTTGACTCGCCTTGTAAATGCTATGAACTGAACACAAAAATTGTAAATATTCTTTTACATACAACTGCTCATACAACGCATTGGATTCTGGCAAATACCCAATTATCTTTTTTGCTTCAATGGCATCTTGATGAATAGCCATTCCGTTCAATTGTATCTTGCCGCTAGTAGGTGCTAAAAATCCAGCAATCATTTTTAAAGTGGTACTTTTCCCCGCCCCATTAGGGCCTAAAAATCCTACCACTTCGCCTTGTTTCAAATGAAATGATATGGGCGCTACTGCAAGTTGATTGCCGTAACTTTTTGACAATTGATCCACTACTAATGACATAACTCAAAAGTACTTATATAAAATGAATCCGGTGTTAACTAAAGCTATAATTATAGCTCCTCAGAAGATTCAGGCAAATGGTTATACTCCCCAGCGATGGCATATTTTCCGAAAATAAAAAAGCCAACACAAATAGGTGTAAAAATTAATAATATAATTACCCATTGTAAAATCACATTGGATTTAGCCGCCTCGGTAGCGGTTGAAATCTTTTGATTGGCTTCAAATACCAAAAATAAGATAAGTATGGGCGACATCAACATCCATATATAACCAGCTAATTTTTTTATTGTATTCATAATTTTTTTTTACTAATTAATAATTAAAATGGTATTAGTCCATTACCTCTTTGTCAATTTTATTAGATAGATAAATAAGTCCTATAATAAAACAAACTGCAGCAACACCAATGGGATACCATAATCCAGCCAAGGAATCTCCCTTAGGATTTTGAGCTGTTTTTGAAAATTCAACAATAAGTGTTCCCAAGAATGGAACCAGCCCACCAAATACGCCGTTACCAATATGATAAGGAAGAGACATGGATGTATATCTAATTTTAGTAGGGAACAGCTCCACTAAAAAGGCTGCAATAGGACCATAAACCATAGTAACATATACAATTTGAATAAAGACCAACCAAATCATACTCCAAGCATCACCACTTCCTAAAGTTTTTTCTATTACAACATTTGGTTTAGCAGATTTAGATACAATCAAACTAGGATTCAAAGAATCAATAGGAATTAAGGTATTATAAGTTGCTCCCAATTTCAAAGTGTCTGTTTTTGTGTATTTAAACACGGCGCCATCTGTATAAACTGTGTCAAAACTTTGTGTTATGTAAATTTTAGTAGCGTCTTTACTATCCGTTTTTGCTTTTACAGCAGAAGCTACCGTTTTAGTTAAATCAATTTTATCAATTCTATTTTGCGTGCTTGAAATAGTTAAAAATTGCTGATAAATAGGGCGATAAGTAAGCACTGCTGCCAACATACCAAAAAGCATAATCCATTTTCTTCCTACCTTATCACTCAGCCATCCAAACAAAACAAAACAAGGGGTAGCCATTAAAATCGCCACCAACATGATATTTCTAGATTGTATAAAATCAATTTTACAAACGTTTTCAATAAAACTTTGTGCATAAAATTGGCCAGTATACCACACCACTCCTTGTCCCATAACGGCACCAAACAACGCCAATAAAACCATTTTGAAATTTCTCTTTTGGCCAAAACTCTCTTTTAAAGGATTCGCTGAAGTTTTTCCTTCTGATTTTAATTTAGTAAACATGGGCGATTCACTCATCCTCATTCTTATTAAGACGGACACCCCAACTAATACAATTGAAATCCAAAATGGGTATCTCCAACCACCCCATTCTGCACTAAATTTTTCTACCCCTTGGTTAGATCTAATCAAAATAATAATACCTAAGGCTAAAAATAAACCCAAAGTGGCCGTTGTTTGAATCCAACTAGTCCAAAATCCTCTTTGACCAGCAGGCGCATGTTCCGCCACATAGGTCGCAGCTCCTCCATACTCCCCTCCCAATGCCAAACCCTGCAATAATCTTAGAATTAATACTAATATGGGTGCTGCCCAGCCAATACTGGCATAGCCAGGTACCAATCCAATGGCAAAAGTAGACCCCCCCATGATGACTAAAGTCAGTAAAAAAGTATGTTTACGACCAATTAAATCGCCTAAACGTCCAAAAACCAAGGCACCAAAAGGCCTAACAATAAAGCCTGCTGCAAAGATGGCCAAAGTACTTAAAAGGGCCGCTGTACCTGCATCTGCAGGAAAAAACTGTTTCGAAATAATGGTGGCCAACATCCCAAAAATGTAAAAATCGTACCACTCAATTAGGGTACCCACCGAAGAAGCCCCTATCACAAAAGCAATTTTGCTTTGTTTAATTTCTTGACTCATAGTTGATTAGTTTGCAATTGATTATTCAAGTTAAATATTTAAAATGAAAAATGTAAATTTGATCATCATTATTTATACAACGATTGCATATGAGCTACCCCTATCAAATTAAGAGTTTAGAAGCTTATCAAGAAGCCTATAAAAAAAGTATTGAAGCACCTGAACAATTTTGGTCTGAAATTGCTGAAAATTTCACATGGCGAAAAAAATGGGACACTGTTTTAGAATGGAACTTTACGGAACCTAAAATAGAGTGGTTTAAGGGTGCCAAACTTAATATTACAGAAAACTGTATCGATAGGCATTTAGCTAAAAATGGTGATAAGCCTGCGCTTATTTGGGAGCCCAATGATCCTAGCGAACACCATCGAATCATTACTTACAAGCAATTACATTTAAAAGTGTGTCAGTTTGCTCAAGTGCTATATAATAATGGCGTAAAAAAAGGAGATCGCGTTTGTATTTATATGGGCATGATTCCAGAGTTAGCTATAGCCGTATTAGCTTGCGCGCGCATAGGTGCCATACACAGTGTCATTTTTGGAGGATTTTCGGCACAAAGTATTGCAGATAGATTAGAAGATGCAAAAGCAGAATACATCATTACTTGCGATGGTGCTTACAGAGGTGCAAAAGACATTCCTTTGAAATCAGTAATTGATGATTCGCTTATTGGAAATAAAACCATTAAACGTGTTATAGTTTGCACTCGAACACGCACTTCTGTTTCCATGATCAAAGGACGTGATGTGTGGTGGGAAGATGAGATTAAAAAAGTGGAGTCGCAAGGAATTGTTCATGTAGAGGCAGCAGAGATGGATGCCGAAGATCCTTTGTTTATTTTATACACTTCAGGTTCGACAGGCAAACCAAAAGGAGTCGTTCACAGTATTGCAGGTTATATGGTGTATACAAACTATACTTTTGTAAATGTTTTTCAATATCAACCCAATGATCTTTTTTTCTGCACCGCAGATGTGGGTTGGATCACTGGGCATAGCTATATCGTATATGCACCATTAAGTGCTGGAGGAACCTCATTGATGTTTGAAGGCATTCCCACTTTTCCAGATGCAGGCAGATTTTGGGATATCATAGACAAGTTCAAAGTAAATATTTTATATACCGCACCAACCGCCATAAGATCATTGATGGGCTTTGGTTTGGGGCCTGTTCAAGGACATGATTTAAGTAGTTTAAAAGTATTAGGCACCGTGGGTGAACCTATTAATGAAGAAGCTTGGCATTGGTATGATGAACACATTGGTAAGAAAAAATGTCCCATAGTAGATACTTGGTGGCAAACAGAAACCGGAGGCATTATGATATCCAATATGGCAGGCATTACCCCTGGTAAACCAGGATGGGCTACTTATCCAATGCCTGGTGTGAAAACTATTTTAGTAGATGAAAAAGGGGCGGAAGTAACCACCATGGAAGATGGACTGTTTAGAGGAAATTTATGTATTACCCAACCTTGGCCAGCTACCATTAGAACTACTTATGGTGATCATGAAAGATGCAGAACCAATTATTTTGCAACCTATCCTAATTTATATTTCACTGGAGATGGTGCCTTAAAAAATGAATTAGGTCAAATAAGAATTACAGGACGTGTGGATGATGTATTAAATGTAAGTGGACATAGAATAGGCACTGCCGAGGTAGAAAATGCAATTAATATGCATGCAGGCGTGGTAGAAAGTGCCGTTGTAGGTTATCCGCATGATGTAAAAGGTCAAGGTATTTATGCCTATGTTATTTATATGGGCTCGCATGGTCAGGATACCCATGGCACTGCAGATATTATTAGAAAAGATATCTTACAAACTGTCACAAGAATCATTGGGCCCATCGCCAAACCTGACAAAATTCAATTTGTATCTGGCCTACCCAAAACCAGGTCTGGAAAAATTATGCGCCGCATTTTACGCAAGGTGGCAGAAGGCGAATTAAAAAGTTTAGGAGACACTTCAACCTTATTGGATCCGGCAGTGGTAGAGGAGATTGTAAGGGGAGTTTTGTAGTGTTTTGATTAACTTTTTCTCAATAAAGTTTATACAAAAAAAATGTTATTATTTAATATGGCATTGGGTAATAATAAAATTATCTTGCATGTACTGCTATGAAATTTCCTTTTTTACTTTTTATTTTAGCCCTTCTTCATGTAGGTAGTTTAGAAGCACAAACATCCCCCAATTTGATGGGTAAGGTGATGGATGCTTTTACCAAAGAGCCGATTCCATTTGCAACCATCAAATGGGCCTTATCTAAAAAAGGAACCATCGCCGATAGTGTTGGTCATTTTAAAATAGTCAGGTCTTCCTTTTTGAAAGATAGTTTATTGGTTACTTATGTTGGTTATGAACAAACTACTTTTGGCCCTTCGCAGTTAAAAAAAGATACTGTAAACATCCCACTTGATTATGCTACTCCAAAAAATGAAGCTACTGTAAAATCAAAATTCAATAAAGGATTAAGGTGGTGGAAATTAGTGGTAGAGCATAAAAAAGAAAATAACCCTTATCTATATCCAGAATACAGTTGTGAAGTATACAACAAATTAGAATTAGATTTAAATAATGTAAATAAAAACAGCTTTAGTAATATTAAAATGTTAAAGCCTTTTACATTCATACTGGATAATATTGATAGTATTTCTGAATCAAAGCCATTTCTTCCAGTAATCATGACAGAATCCTTGTCAGATTTTTATTACATGAGCAGTCCCAAAAATTCAAGAGAGGTAATCAGAGCTGCACAAAGCCATGGCATACAAAGTGAAACCATCCTTCAATTAATAGGAAGCGTCAATCAAAAAGTGAATATTTACGAAAACTACATGAAGTTTTTTGGTAAAGAATTCATCAGCCCCATAAGCGAATTTGCCGATCAATTTTATAAGTTTAAAGGAGCAGATACGCAATATGTAAAGGGGGTAAGGATATTCCATCTTTTATTTTCTCCTTTAAGAGAAGGCGAAAACACTTTCAATGGGGATGCTTGGATTGATGCTGAAACCTGGGGTATTTATAAAGTAAACCTAAATATTTCAAAAACGGCTGATATTAATTTCGTCAATAGGCTAAATGTAAATTTAGAATTTGCAAAATTAGCAAATAATAAAATGATTTTTTCTAAGGATAAAATTACTGCCGACTTATCTCCCTTCCCCAATGACAAACTAACTTTTATTGTTCGAAAAAGCATTTCCTACAAAAAACTTACAACTGATAAGCAAGTCGTGAATGACAACATTCAATTAAATAGCAAACCAGATCAAGTGGTTTTACTTGAAAACGCATCTACAGTAAATCAAACCGATTGGTCCAATTTAAGACATGATGATTTAAATAAAAACGAGCAAAGCATTCGCAAAAGTATTGATACCCTAAAAACCATCCCCTTATTTAAATCCTATGTCAGAAATGTAGAATTTTTAGTGTATGGTTACAGAAAATTTGGGAAAATAGAAATAGGGCCATGGTATAAATGGATCAGTGGCAATCAGCTTGAATCCACAAGGCTAAGATTTGACTTGGCCACTACTACTAATTTTAATAAACATTGGAAATTTTCTGGGTACTTAGCTTATGGAATCAAGGATCAAAAATTAAAAGAAAAATTAGCCATACAATATAAGCTTCCAAAATCAAAAGGAGTAATGATTCAATTGTCTTATTTAAATGACCTGGATAATGGCAGAGTCAGATTTAATGAAGAGGACCAGAGTATAGATAATATTTTCTCTCAAATTTTAAGAAGGCCAGGTATTCCGCAAAAATTTTTAGGAGAAAGGGAATTTAAAATGGCAGTCACCAAAGAGTGGGAATCAGGAATAAGCAATACATTAACTCTAGCAAGAACTGATTACAGTCCTTATACCCCTTTGCCCACCAATACCATCAATCAAAATGGCAAAAGCGAAATGATTGTAAATAGTGATCTAATGTATAGAATTAGGTATGCCCCAGGAGAGCGAAAAGTAACCACTAACAGAAGGACCATTCGCTTTAAAGGTAGTAAGCCTATTTTTGAACTTAGAGTAAGCGAAGGATTTAAAGGTATCTTAAGTAGTGCTTATCAATACAGTAAAATACATGCAGGAGTTGAACAAAAACTAAGAATACCCAACTTTGGTGTGTTGACTTACAATGCTTATGCTGGAAAAATTTATGGAGATAGTCTTCCTTTTATGTTGTTAGAATTGCATCCTGGAAATGAAGCGTATGTCTATAATAAAAATGGATTTAATTTAATGAACCGCTTTGAATATTATAGTGACTTATATGCTGGATTTCAAATAGAACACAATTTTGAAAAAAAGCTAATCAATTTAGTACCCTTTTTACGCAAAACAAAAATGAGACAGTTTTGGACATTTAAAGGAGTGTGGGGTGAAATGAATCAAGCCAATAGGACCTTCAATAGAACAGAACTAGGTCCTTATCAACTTAGATCCTTAAAATCTAATTTCTACTTAGAATATGGCACTGGCTTTGATAATATCTTAAAATTCTTTAGAATCGATTTTGTTTGGAGGCATGCCCCTCCTTATCCAGCCAATTACAGTCCTTCACGAATGCAGCCTATTCAAAACTTTGGTGTGTTTGGAAGTGTACGATTCCAATTTTAGATTTTACTTAATTTAAAAAACTATTGCGACATTAAGTTCTTCAACTTCTTAGATATAAAAAATAAAATTAGAGAAGCGGTTCCTGCCATAAAAACAAAGAACATAAAAAAGTCGTGCAAGTTGCTAATTTGATACCCTCCTA
>CAINFN010000022.1 GCA_903848125.1 uncultured Bacteroidota bacterium | reverse complement strand
ATTTTGTTTTGCCCATAACCTGTGACACTTATAACTGCAAACAAAAAAAAGAGAAATTTTTTTAACATTAATTTTTTTGCGCAAAACTAGTCAAGATTGAATACTATATATAATAATCTTAACATAAAATATTGTTAAGCTAGATTGACCTTAATAACATCTTACAAAATACTTAAATTAAACTGAATAAGAGTTATTACAAATAGCTTCTCTAAAAACACATTAAACCCATTGTAGGTTTTTAGGTCAAATAATATACCCTAAAAAACTCAAAAGGTATTTATGATTCAAACCTACCGAGAAAGACCTATCTCTGAAAATGCTAAATTTTCAATCATAATACCAAGTTGGAATAATCTAGAATATTTAAAAATTTGTGTTCAAAGCATTCGGAAAAATTCCAGCTATAATCATCAAATTATAGTACATGTAAATTCAGGAATAGATGGTACACTAGAATGGATTGAATTACAACCCGATATCAATTATACTTATAGCTATGAAAATATTGGCGTTTGCTACGCCATAAATTGCGCTAGGAGTATAGTTAAAACAGATTATATTGTATACGTTAATGATGATATGTATTTATGTCCAGAATGGGATAAATTTTTGTTAGATGAAATTTCAAAAATTGGACATCAAAAGTTTTTTTTATCATCAACTGTTATCGAACCTGTAGCATCAAGTAGTTGTGCTATTGAAAAAAATTTTGGAACTAGTTTTAAAGATTTTAATGAAGATGCCTTATTAAAAGAATTCAAGCATTTCAAATTTAATGATTGGGCGGGTGCCACTTGGCCTCCCAATTTGTTACCTACAAAATTGTGGGACGCAGTGGGTGGATACAGTATTGAGTTTTCGCCAGGCATGTATTCAGATCCAGATTTTTCAAATAAATTATGGAAAGCCGGTGTTAGGTATTTTAAAGGAGTTAGTGCGAGCCGAGCTTATCATTTTGGATCAAAATCTGTCAAAAGAGCAAAATTAAACAAAGGCTATTATCAATTTATTAATAAATGGGGATATACATCAAGTTTTTTAACTAAAAATATACTCCATAGGGGGGAAATTTTTAACGGACCAGTTTCTAATTTAATCATCCCATACAATATCAGAATTAAACAATTTTTTAAACGAATTATTTCTTCCTTTAAAAAGTTAGAAATTTAACTACAGTAGAAATTTCAGAATTTAGATTTAGTGTTTTCGGAAAGAAAAGACAAAAACCTCGTGCAGAATTAATTAAGAAGTCTTTATTACCTTCATTAGAAATTATTTAGTAAATTATGATTTCAAAAGTGCTTATCATTCAATTTAAAACAAACATTATGAATAATGAATTAATAATTCGTTTTGCATTAGCAATTCTATGGGGTGGTATTGTTGGAGCTGAAAGACAATATCGTAGTAAATCTGCTGGTTTTAGAACAATGATAATGATATCATTAGGTGCATGTTTTTTTACTATTATATCCAAAATTATAGGTGGAGAATTAAATGGTGACAGAATTGCCTCGAATATTGTTTCCGGAATTGGTTTTATTGGAGCTGGGGTAATTTTTAGAGGTGATAATAGAGTAAATGGTATTACAACTGCTGCAACCATATGGGTAGTCGCTGCTGTTGGAATGGGGATAGGTGCTGGCTACTATTTTGCAGCGTCATGTAGTAGTATTTTAATGATCTTAATTTTAGCAATCCTTCCATATATAGAAAGATTTATTGATGAACTCAATCAATCAAAAGAATATTCAATTGTAACATTATATAATAAAGAGTCCATTCATCAAATTGAATCCTTATTTAAAGAAAATGATGTAAAATATAGACTAATTCGAATAAATAAAATTGGTGATAAGGTTGATTTTCAATGGGAAATTCAAGCACATAAAAAAAGACATGAAAGATTATCACAATTGCTTATGAATGATGGAAAAATATTAGAATTAAAAAATTAATACTATGAAAAATCTATGGTTAAAAAACCCTGAAAAACATGACTTCCCTGCTGCAAACGACTTTCTTGAATTATTATTTTCAACAACCAAAGCAAAAGGTTTTGTTGATAATTTAAAAAAAGCAAATACAGTAAATAAGAAAGCTAAGGATATTTTAAGAGCAAGTGAAATGCAATTGTTACCCAAAAATAATATTCACGTAAAAGAAAATATCAAAAAATCAAAAGATGGCATAATGCTATCACCTATCTTACTTGTGAGATCTGAAAATAAATTAATAATTGCGGATGGTTATCATAGATTGTGTGCCATATATTATTTATCCGAAGATTTAGAAGTCCCTTGCAGAATCGTATAATAGGATAATCAGTGTAAATTAAAAAGGCATTCAAAGTAATCAAAACTATTTTAGTATACCTTATTTCCTTTTGAATGAATATGCTGTTGTAATAACAAATGATTAAAAAGTATTTGTATTTTTAATTACCTCACAAAATATGTAATAAAAAATGAAGAATATGGATGAAATAGAAGTACCTACCGAACATTTACACGAAACAATTCATGAACAAGTTCATCATGCTAGTAATATAAAAGAGCAAAAATGGACAATGCTTGTTGCAATATCTACTGCACTAATGGCAGTACTAGCAGCAATATCAAGCTTATTTGCCGGACACAATTCAAATGAAGCAGTTATTAATCAGATCAAAGCTTCTGACCAATGGGCTTTATACCAAGCTAAAGGAATTAAAGCTGAAATTAAAGCAATTAAAGTGGGGAACATCCCTTTGGATACTGTGGAATATAATAGATATAAAAAGGAGCAATCAACTATTAAAGAAAAAGCAGAGGAATTACAAAATGAATCTAATTCACATTTAGAAATTGAAAAAAAGTTTGCTAAAGCGGTTACGTTTTTTCAAATTGCAATTGCTATTTCTGCTATTTCTATTTTAACAAAACGAAAATTACTTTGGGTGATTAGTTTATTTATAGGTGCTTCTGGCTTATTATTTTTGATACAGGGAATTGATTTCTAGAGTTTAAATTTCAAATTATAAAAAAACATTGACCATTTAACAGATTCAAGTACGCTTTGTAATAGCCTATCAACGATGACCGGTCTTTGGTGATTCAACTTATGGAAATCTTTGAACATTTGTGAATGATTGACATGTGGGTTAAAATTAATATTTTCCTCACGCAGAATTAAATTATAAATTGATAACTTGATGTAACTACTTTATAATTTGTTCAACTATTTTCTTCAAATCTGGAAGTATATCTAGTCCAAACCATTCATTCTTTTTTTTCCAAATATTATTTCTTGGAGATGGGTGTGGCAATGGTAAATAATTAGGCAAATAGCTTTTATAATTTCTTACTGTTTCTGTTAAATTTTCTTTTACCTTCTCTTTTAAATAGTATTCTTGCGCATACTTGCCAATTAATAAAGCAAGTTGAATAGTTGGCATTTGACTCCATACTTTTTCATGCCAAGCAATTGCACATTCTTTCCTTGGTGGTAAATCGCCGGATTTTCCAGTTCCAGGGAAACACATTCCCATGGGCATTAAAGCAAAGATTTCGGGATTATAGAATTGTTCTTCAGTTACATTTAACCACGATCTTAATTCTTTTCCACTAGCATCATCCCATGGTATGCCAGTATTCTGTACTTTCTGTCCTGGGGCTTGTCCAATGATTAGTATTCTTGAATGTTTGCTTGCATTAATAATTGGCCTTGGTAAATTAGGTAATACATTTTTACATATTGTGCAAGCCCTTATATCTTGTAATAATTCTTTGATATTTTATAATTTTACGAATAAAGTTAATCATATTAAGGATGAAACAACAAAGGACTCACGATTTAACGTAAGTCCATAGAAATGGTTCTAAAAATTACCTTGGGATGGCAGACTGCGTCGGCATCCCAAACAGTTCGCCTTACCCAAAGCCTTTCAACTTAACGCTTCGCGTTCAGTTGGCTTTTTGCATTTTCGTCAGCTTACACAAGCGAGCTTGTGACGCTGTCTTAAATGCAAAAAGCCTGTCACATTCGTGACAGGCTTTGTAGCGAGACCGGGATTTGAACCCGGGACCTCAGGGTTATGAAGATTTTTTGAGAAAATGAAGGCGTTGATTTGTAGTTAGTTATGTTTTGACAAAACGGAAAACAACCGATTTCAGTCGAATTCAGATGGTGTTTTCCTCACGCTAGTAAGATTATGAGCAAAGTGGCTTTTTGATTACCCTTTTACATCACTAATTCACTTACATTTAAAAACAAATTTAAATAACATGGAAAGAAAAGATTTTCTTAAATCAGGCTTAATCATAGGAACAGGGTCTATAATAGGATCAACTAATGGATTCTCTCAAAATCTAACAACCAATGAAATTGATAAATTAGTAGATGCCAACGGGAACTATGTACAACCGCCCCTTCCATATGCTGAGAGTTTTTTAGAACCTTATATGGATGCTGAAACTTTGCATTTACATTATACTTTTCATCATGGTGGAGCTACAAAAGCTGCCAATAAAGACGCTGCAATGATAAAGAAAGCGTTAGATGAAAATAACTTAGAAACAGTTGATTACTGGACAAAAAAGTTAACTCACCATTCATCTTCTCATATTTTACATTCTATTTTTTGGACCAATTTAATTAACAAAAAAACAGAACCTACTGGTGTGCTTTTAAAGAGAATAGAAAAGAGTTTTGGGTCATATGATAGACTTAAAGCATTGATTGCAGAAACTTCTAAAAATGTTGATGGTAACGGCTGGGGAATATTAGCATATCAACCATACACTAATGGTTTAATTGTTTTGCAATGTGAGAACCATGAAAAATTGACACAATGGGGTTGCATTCCACTATTAGTGATTGACGTATGGGAACATTCTT
>CAINFN010000021.1 GCA_903848125.1 uncultured Bacteroidota bacterium | reverse complement strand
TTCTAACTCTTTCACTTTTAGCACATGTTCTTGGTCTTTAATAGACAAGCGTTCTGCTTCTTCCTTTTGTATTTGTGCTTTTAAACTTTCTCTTTCGGTATTTAATTTTCTTTGTAATTCTAATTCCAATTCAGCTTCCTTTGCTTGTATGGCTTGTACTTGTTTTAAGAACGCTAATTCTTTTTGTCTGAACTCATTTACCTGTTTGCTCATATTGGCTTCGTTGTCTTGCATCAACTTAAGCTTATGTTCATATTCGCCAGCTATATTCTTTTTTAATTGTTCTGTTAGTTCGTTCTGAATTTTTGTTTTTTGTTCAGCCAACAAAGCGCTAGTTTCTTCTTCTTTTTTCTTTTGCCAATCCGTCATTTTGCCACGCAGTTCTTTTTCCACTTCTTCCCTAATGGCATCAGTAGGTTCGAAGTTGTTTTGGCACTTAGGGCAGGTAACAGTATAATTTGACATTGCGATTATTTGTAGTGCTACAAAGATGCAAAAAATAGTAGGAGAAAAGAAATTTTAAGTAGGTTTGCACCAACTGCGGAGGTGGCGAAATTGGTAGACGCACTACCTTGAGGTGGTAGCGCCCATACCCGGGCGTGGGAGTTCGAATCTCCTCTTCCGCACAAAGCAAAAAAAAGAGTCCCGAGATGAACCTCGGGACTCTTTTTTATTAAGTAGTGAATGGTTTTAAAGAGAAGCAATCACTTCATTTGCAGAACGAACATAATCTGCATTTTTTCCAGCTTCAGCTAATTTGATACAAGTTTCTGCACTTGCTTTAGCCCCTTTTTTATCGCCTAATTCTTTTAGTGTTTTAGCTTTTAATAAAAACAACCAGTAAGCTTTAGCGTCTAAAGAGATGGCTTTATCAACATACACCAAGGCTTTGTCAAAATCTTTATCCATATCAAAATAAAAATTAGCTGCTGCTTGGTAAGCGGCACCATTGGCTGTAGCTCCAGTAGTGGAAGCTTCTATTTGTTTGCGGATGATTGATTTGATATCAGTTTTGATTGGAAATCCAACCAATGTTTTACCCCATTTTAAATAGATGGATGCAGTTTCTGGAGTCATTTCGCCAATACCAATAGTAAAAGTTTCTGTACTGTTGCTTGTTGTTTCAGGTGTAGCTTTTATACGCACCACGTCTTCCGCTTCTGTATAACTAAAACTTCCCCAACCTTTTGAATTGCTATTTAAAATAATAGTCCATTCTTTTTCACCAGGGATGGTAAAAAGGCCATAAGAACCAGCTGGTAAAGTTTTATCACCAATGGTTACCGCATCAGAGAAAGTTACTTTCGTAGCCCCATTTGCACCAGTTCTCCATACGATGCCTGTTGGCGCTAATAAACTTCCCTTTCCAAAAACGGAACGACCTTTTAAACTTGGTCTTGAATAAACAATTTCAATTTTACCTAAACCAAAATCTTGTATAAGTGTTTGAGTAGGACTGGCTGCTGGCATTTTAACTTGTGCAGTAACTGCCATGCTTAGCATAGTCCCCAATACAAAAAGTATTTTTTTCATGTGTTATTTTTTAGACAACAAACCTACTTGATTTTAGCGTATCTACTGTGTATTTTATATTATTTTTTAAAAGCAGGATGAAAGCGATCCAAAGTGTCTCTAAGGAACTCTCTATTCATATGTGTGTATATCTCGGTAGTGGTAATGCTTTCGTGCCCAAGCATTTCTTGAACAGCTCTTAGGTCGGCACCGCCCTCTACCAAGTGAGTCGCAAAAGAGTGTCTGAAACTGTGCGGGGAGATAGATTTTTTGATGCCTGTTTTGAGGATTAAATCTTTGATAATATAAAAAATCATCACCCTGCTTAATGCTTTACCTCGGTTGTTTAAAAATAGTATATCCTCGTAATCTTTGGCAGGGGTTTGGTGCACTCTTATGGTGTCTTTGTATAGCTTGATAAATTTAATAGCATCTGATCCAATGGGTACCAATCTTTCTTTATCCCCTTTGCCAATGACTCTAATAAATCCAATGTCTAAATACAAACATGATATTTTTAAATTAATGGCTTCTGTGACCCTTAAGCCTGAACTATACATGGTTTCTAAAATGGCTTTATTGCGGCCTCCTTCTGGTTTACTAAGATCTATCTGACCTATTAATTGTTCAATTTCTTCAAAACTTAAAACATCGGGAAGTTTACGCCTGGTTTTGGGACTATTAAGTAGCGTGGTGGGATTGATGGTGCAGATTTGTTCTAGCAGGCAATATTTAAAAAAAGATTTGATACCAGAAATGATTCTAGCTTGAGAGGTAGGGGCCATATCCATTTCACCTATACATTGAACAAAAGCTTGAAGGTGTTGTAAGGTAACTTCGGAAGGAGAAAAATTATTTTCATTCGCTTCCAAATAGTTGGTAAGTTTATCAATGTCTCTTAAGTAGGCTTCTACAGAATGCTCGCTTAGAGACTTTTCAAGTTGAAGGAATGCTTTAAATCCTTTTTTATAAATAGCCCAACTCATATTGTAGTAAATAGATTTGATAGTTATAGTTTAATGATTTTATTTCGCATCAGATTAAACTATATATGAAAGTAAATTTAAGGTCATTTAAGCAGAAAGTGAGACATAACGGGAAACAATTAAAATCATTTTTATCAAGGTTAGAAAAGAAAACTCCAAAAGGGTTGGATCAAATTACACAAAAAGTGAGTCCGGAGGTTTGGAAAGAGATTGACTGTTTAAGTTGTGCCAACTGTTGTAAAACAATGAGCCCTACTTTTACCCCAACAGATATAAAAAGAATTGCTAGTCATTTTGAAATGACCCCTGCAGCATTTAAAGAAAAATGGTTGACTTATGATAAAAAAGATAAGGATTGGTTGAATCAATCACAACCTTGTCAGTTTTTAAATTTGAAATCCAATAAATGTTCTATTTACGAAATTAGACCAGCCGACTGTGCTGGATTTCCGCATTTAACCAAAAGGAAAATGACTGAGTACATGCATGTTCATAAACAAAATGTTGAACTTTGCCCCGCGACTTATAAAATGGTAGAAAAAATGCAGGCACTAATGAGTTAGGTGCTTCATTTTAAAAATAAACATCCTCTATAAATAAAAGTTCCCAGTTTTTACTAGTGTTTAAAAAAATGGAGACCACATCAAATTGAAGGTATTTCCACTTGGGGTTTTCAAATTGAAAAAAAGCGGCAGCATTTTTTAGAAATTGCATTTTTTTATGATCAATAAAATCTTCCGGATAGCCGTATTCAATGGAGCTTCTGGTTTTCACTTCTACAATATGTAAGAGGCCATTTTTAGAGGCAATAATGTCAATTTCTAAATGTTTATACCGCCAGTTCCGACTTATTATTTCGAAGCCTTGATCAAGCAAGTAATTAGCAGCCATATTTTCGCCAAAAAACCCAGTATCTTTGTTGTTCATCTTATTTTTCATTTAGATTAATCATCTAGTTTAAACATAGTTATTTTATACACATGCAAAAAGCGTATAAATTACAAGGAAAACATAGGCATTATGATTGGGGAGGAACTAGCTTTATTCCTAATTTAATGGGTATTGAAAATGTGAATCACTTGCCTTATGCCGAGTATTGGATGGGGGCTCATCCAAGTGCTTCTTCCAAAGTGTTTACTTCAAACGGAGAAAATAATTTAGATGTATTGATCCATCAAGATCCTAAAAAGTGGTTAGGAGAAAAGACAGCCCAAGTTTTTGGATCACTTCCTTATTTGTTTAAAATATTGGATGTAAATAAGATGTTAAGTATACAAGTGCATCCTTCCAAGCAAAATGCAATTGTAGGATTCGAAAAAGAACAAGCTATTGGCATTTCATTGGATGCGGTCAATCGGAATTATAAAGATAAAAATCATAAGCCTGAAGTAATGGTGGCATTAAGTGATTTTTGGTTATTGCATGGGTTTTTACCTCCTGCCATGTTAGCGGAAAGATTACAGACTCAGATTCAATTCCGTTCTTTAATCAATGAATTTAAAGAGACTGATTATAAGCACTTGTACACTTATTTTATGGAATTGCCCATGGCCCAATCTGATCAAATTTTAAAACCACTTTTACAAGAAGCAGCTGCTGCTGTAAAAAATGGAATGGTTACTAAATCAGATCCGCATTATTGGGCAAATAAATATTATGCTGACGGAATACCAACTACTAATATTGATAAAGGCATTTTTTCAATTTATATTTTAAACATAGTACACCTGCCAAAGTACAGTGGCATCTTTCAAGGGGCAGGTTTATTACACGCTTATTTGGAAGGACAAAATATTGAATTAATGGCCAATAGTGATAATGTGTTAAGGGGAGGGCTTACTCCTAAATATGTAGATAGTAAAGAACTCATTCAACAGGTTGATTTTAAAACTACTTTTCCAGCCATTTTGAAAGGGGACTTTATTAGTAAACAGGAAACAAATTATCCATGTGCCACCCCTGATTTTGGTTTAACAAAAATAGCATTAGAGGGTGGGGAATCTTATACAATAAGGAGTCATTCAATGGAGCTGCTCTTGGCTATTGAGGGCGCTGTTTTGGTGGATCATTTACCTTTGAAAGCGGGAGATAGTATAGTGATAGAACCTGATTCCAAGATTGAATTGATAGCTCAAGAACCAACTGTTTTATTTAGGTCATTTGTACCTAAGTAGGTTTATTAACAAATGAGGAAAATCATTCTTAATTATTATATCCTGAACCCTTATTTTTGTATTAGAAGTTAAATAAGGCTTCAGTGTACTTATAAATAAATAATGATGAAATTGAACAAACAAATAACAGTTGCTATCTTAATCATGATTGCCACCAGCGCATTGTATCGTGTTTTACCAGGAAGACCCTATGGTTTTGCACCACAAATTGCGATTGCCTTATTTGGTGGTTCTTTGTTTGCTTCTAAAAAACAATTTGCATTTATATTGCCAATACTTTCCATGTTTATTTCTGATGTATTGTATCAGGTTTTATTTAATTTTCATTTAAGTCCAATCCAAGGATTTTATGAAGGCCAATTATTAAATTATATTTTAATTGCGGCAACTGCTATTTTTGGATTTGGTTTACAAGACAACAAGTTATCTAAATACATCCTTGGATTTTTAGGCGCACCTACTGCTTATTTTTTAGTCTCTAATTTATTGGTATGGGCACAAGGTGGGGGATACCATCATGCAATAAGTTTCACAGGTTTTATTCAAACCATGACAGATGGTTTACCATTTTATCCCTATAGTGTTGCAGGAACTTTAGTTTTTGGCGGGGTGTTGTTTGGGTCATTCAGACTATTTATTCCAAAGTTCAAAGCTATCTAGCTTAGTTTACTTTTTCAGTAGTTCAATGGATTCGTATTCCGAATCAATTTTCCAAGGACCATTGTCTGCAGCGTTGGTAGCTAACTCATCACATCTATTATTGTATTTATTGGTGCTATGTCCTTTTACCCAATGAAATTTTATTTGAAATGGAGCGGCAATCTTGTGGTATTGTAGCCATAAATCTTTATTTTTTTTCCCTCCTTTGAAATCGGTTTTTAGCCAATTATCTAACCATTTTTTTTCAACTGATTCTACCACATACTTACTATCTGTATAAATATGAACTGGTAAATTTTTGGTTTTTAGGGCCATCAAAGCTTTTATTACTGCTAATAATTCCATACGATTGTTGGTGGTTTTTCGATAGGCTTCTGAGATCTCCTTCACTTTCTCTCCCCACATTAAAATAGCACCAAAACCACCAGGACCTGGGTTGCCACGAGAAGAGCCGTCAGTATAGATATGTATTTTATCCATTTGTTTTTCGTAATCGACTGATAATAAGAAGAATGCATAAATATACGATTCTTGATTGAATGATTTCTTCCAATCTAAATGTAAATTAAATTTTTTGTTTGGGGTGATGGTAACTGTTTGAATCCCAAAGACGCTCCTTTAAATAGGCTATGTTGTATCTTAGCCAAAATATTTTTTGTGCAATTAGATTTTTGGGAACAGCAATTACCTTTTGAGTATCCATTTACCATTTCAAATGGTCGAACTAAAACACATCAATCAAGTTTGATGATTAGATTGTCATTGGGCAATTGGGTTGGTCATGGTGAAGCGCCTGCGATTTTATATTATAATGTAACCGTTGCCGGGATGATGGAGCAACTTGAAAAGCAAAGAAAGCTTATCGAAAAATTTGCCCTAATTGATCCAGAACGATTTTGGCATTTTTTACATCATTTATTTCCTCATGATCCTTTTTTAGTTTGCGCACTTGATATGGCAGGTTGGGATTTGTTTGGGCAAATGAAAAAACAACCCTTGTATGAAATGTGGGGTACCAGTTGGAACGAAAATACGCATCAGCCAATTTGTGATTATACTTTAGGCATTGATTCAATTGATAAAATGGTGGAGAAAATGAATGCGCATCCTTGGCCTATTTATAAAGTAAAAGTGGGCACTGAGTATGATATAGAAATGATTACTGCTTTACGCCAACATACTATAGCGCCTTTAAGAGTAGATGCCAATGCAGGATGGACCACCGAAGAAGCTTTATTAAAAATACCTGCTTTAGCAAAACTAGGAGTGGAATTGGTGGAGCAACCATTGGCAAAAGACAATTGGGAAGGAATGAAGCAATTAAAAGAGCAAGCAGCATTGCCTTTGTTTGCAGATGAAAGCTGTGTAGCAGAAAAAGACGTAGCCAATTGTGCAAATTATTTTGATGGGATCAATATAAAATTAACCAAGTGTAGTGGATTAACACCTGCTTTAAGAATGATAAAGGAAGCCAAAAGCTTAGGACTTAAAGTAATGATGGGTAGTATGAACGAAAGTGTTATTGGTTCAGCAGCCATTGCGCAATTTTTACCTCAACTAGATTATGTGGATATGGACGGACCTTTGTTGATGACTGAACTAAATGGAGTGGGGCTTAATTTTAGTGCTGAAAACAAGAATGGACAAATTGCTCCACTTGTTGGCCCGGGTTTGGGGGTACAATATAAAACCCCATTTAAAAAATAATTGTAGCTATCTCGAAAATTAATGTATGACACCAGAACGTACCGAAAAGTTATTAAATGTATTAAGTAAGCGCCAGGCCAATTTAACAGTGGTATTGGAAAATGTGCAAGATCCACACAATGTATCTGCTGTAATGCGAACCTGTGATGCGGTGGGTATTCAAGATGTTTATGTACTCACCACTAAAATACCGCGTCATAAAAAATGGGGGTATAGAAGTAGTAGCAGTGCTTTAAAATGGTTGACCATTCATGAGTTTGAGGACTTAACTGAATGTGTGGCTGCTTTGAGAAAAAATTTTAGTAAAATTTTGACTACCCACTTATCAAGTGATGCAGTTAGCTTACATGATATCAATTTTACAGAATCGGTGGCCTTGGTTTTTGGTAATGAGCATGCGGGTGTAACTGAAGAATTTAGAAAATTAGCAGATGGTAATTTTATTATACCACAAATGGGCATCATTCAAAGCTTAAATATCTCCGTAGCCTGTGCAGTAAGTATTTATGAGGCGATGCGTCAAAAAATGCAAGCGGGACATTATGATAAGGCAACCTTACCCGCTGAGCAAATGAATACTTTATTAAACCAATGGGGCTTTGAGGAAGAAACACCTGAAGTATATAATAACTCAAAGTTAAAAAGAAGCTAATTACATTTGTTCGGGTACAGCAATGCCTAAAACACTCATGGCTTTTTGCAAGGTGGCCGCAGTTAAAATACCCAATTGAATTCTTACCTGTTTTTTAATTTCAGATTCGGCATTGGCAATAGAAAGCTCTGCATAGAAAGTATTAAAAAGCTTAGCTAAATTAAATGCATAGATAGCCACTTTAGAGGGATCTAAATTTTCTGCAGCTTCATTGATGATGGCTGGGAAGGTAGATAGTTCAATTGCCAATTGCTTTTCTAATGGCAATAATTCATTTTCGGTAATTGATACGGTTACGCCTGTTTTTCTTAATATACTTTTGATGCGAGCGTGTGTATATTGTATAAAAGGGCCCGTGAAACCATGAAAGTCGATGCTTTCTTCAGGATTAAATATCATTTTCTTTTTAGGATCTACTCTTAATAAGAAAAATTTAAGGGCACCCAATCCAATGGTATTATATAGTGCAGTTAATTGTTCGCTAGTAAAATCGGATACCTTGCCTAAGGCTTCTGTTTTTTCTTTAGATATGGCAATCATGGCATCCACTAAATCATCTGCATCTACCACCGTGCCTTCACGGCTTTTCATTTTGCCTGTTGGTAGTTCCACCATACCATAACTTAAATGATAAATTCCATCAGCTGCTGGCAATTGTAATTTTTGACAAATTAATTTTAGTACTTTAAAATGATAGTTTTGTTCGTCACCTACCACATAAATACTAGCATCATTATTGAATTCTTTTTGTTTTAATTGAGCCAAGCCAATGTCCTGAGTCATGTATACCGAAGTACCGTCTTTACGGCGTACAATTTTTTCATCTAATCCATCTGCTGTTAAATCTATCCAAACCGAGCTGTCTTCTTTTTGATAAAATACTTTTTTTGTCAAACCTTCTTCTACCAATTCTTTACCTAATAAATAGGTATTGCTTTCGTAATAGGTTTTGATAAAATCAGAACCAATTTTTTTATAAGTCACTTCAAAACCTTCATACACCCATTCGTTCATTCTCTTCCATAAATCTAGCGTAGCTGCATCACCTTGTTCCCATTTCAACAACATCTCTTGCGCCGCTTTAAATATAGAGGCTTCTTTTTCTGCTAACTCTTGTGTCATGCCACCACTCACTAATCCAGCTACTTCTGCTTTAAATGCGTCATTGTATTTTACATAGTAGTCACCTACAAAATGGTCTCCTTTTTTATTGGTAGAGGATGGGGTAGCGCCATTGGCAAACAATTGCCAAGCAATCATACTTTTACAAATATGAATACCGCGGTCGTTGACGATACAAGTTTTGACTACTTCATGGCCTTGTAGTTTTAAAATTTCAGCAATGCTCCATCCTAAAAAATTATTTCTTAAATGACCTAAGTGTAATGGTTTATTGGTATTTGGGGAGGAGTACTCCACCATTATTTTTTGTTTTTTTGCAATAGGCGGTACTAAGTTATTGGCATCTGCATTTTTAATATATTCTAACCAATAATGATTGCTAATGGTAAAATTTA